>CAYNXW010000063.1:0-10950 GCA_964401265.1 uncultured Pirellulales bacterium
GCCAGAATGACACTGCCGTCTTCGGTGAGATTTTTTCCTATGTAGAAGCCTATACTGGCTTGGGCAGTCATGTTGTCAGTCAGCAGCAAGGCCATTGCGGCGAGGAGACCCAGAAGGGCTCGGCGTGATGAGCGGATCATCGATAGCGGATCATGCCGTCGTCGGTACGAATGAGTATTGTCACTGAGGTTTTGCCGCATTGAAGTTCCTTGCTACAATTGTGAGATTTGTTTTTACGAAAGATACGACTTTGTTGGGCTACCGGCGTCTATTGGACATGACAGCGGGCCCCATCAGAGGTTAGGGTTATAGTGACCATCCCTCTCGGTAGGGTGGATTGACGTATTTGTTGGCGTCGGGGAGGTTGGTGATTTTGAGATTTTTGCTGTCCCAGTAGAGTTTCTGGCCGGTGCGGACGGCGAGGGTGCCCAGGAGGACGGCCTGGGTGAGGGGGCCGGCGAAGTCGAAGTTGGAGCGTGGGGGTTTGCCACCTTTGCAAGCGAGGATCCATTCTTTGTGGTGGCCTGCGGAGCGTGGCAGGGTCTTGGGTGGGCGTTTGTAGGCCTGCATTTTTGTTTCGGGGATGAGTCGTGGGCTGGCGCCACCCCAGCCGGAGACGAGCATTTTTCCTTTGTCGCCGACGAAGATGACGCCGTCTTCCCGGGGCAGTTCGCGGGAGTCTTCGAGTTCATCAGGTCGGGCGGGCAGCAGGCCACCGTCGTACCAGTGGAGCTTGACGGGGGGCAGGTCGCCGCGTGCGGGGAAGTTGTAGTGGACGATGCTGGCGAGGGGGAGGGTTTCGTTGTTGACGAGTGTGGAGCTGGCGTGGACGGAGGTGGGGGCGGTGAGTTTGAGGGCGGCGAAGACGGGGGCGAGGTTGTGTATGCCCATGTCGCCGAGGCCTCCGGAGCCGAAGTCCCACCAGCCTCGCCAAGTGAAGGGGACGTATGCGGGGTGATAGGGTCTTGCGGGGGCGGGTCCGAGCCAGAGGTCCCACTTGAGGGTTGGAGGAATGGGGGGGGTATCTTTGGGTCGGCCAATGCCTTGTTGCCACAAGAGTCTGCTGCCGTGTGTGGGCCGGTCGGACCAAGCGTGGACTTCGCGGACGGGGCCGATGCAGCCGTCGTCGATCCATTCGTTGATGAGTCGGTTGCCTTCGAAGGCCATTCCCTGGTTACCCATCTGGGTAGCGACGCGGTGTTCGCGGGCGGCGAGGGTGAGCTGGTGTGCTTCGTGGATGTTGTGGGTAAGGGGTTTTTCGCAGTAGACGTGTTTGTTTAGTTTGATGGCGGCCATGGAAGCAACGGCATGCGTATGGTCGGGGGTGGCGACGACGACGGCGTCGATGTCTTTGTGTTGCTTTTCGAGCATGAGGCGGAAGTCGTGGTAGTTGTTGACGTTGGGGAATTGCCGGTAGGTTTTGGCGGCGCGGGCGTCATCGACGTCGCAGAAAGCGACGATATTTGTGGGTTCGCGTCGTAGCTGTTCCATATCCCAGGCAGCCTGTCCGCCGGCGCCGATGAAGGCGACGTTGACTTTTTCACTGGGAGGTGTGACGCCGGCGCCACCGAGGACGTGACGGGGGACGATGGTGAAAGTGGCGGCGGCGGTGGCAGAGAGGAAGTTTCGCCGCGACAGGACGCTTTTGCTATCGTTTTTGCTAGATGCCATCGCAAGCACTCCTATTTTTTGAGCCACAGATCGATGGGTTTTTTGACATTTTGGGGTTTGAATGGCAGGAGGGTTTTGGCGCCGGTGCCGGCGGAATTATAGCCGGCGTATAGGACTTGCTGGACGACGCGGCCGTCTTGGCCCGTGGAGATAGGTTCTTCTTTGCCGCGGACGCAGCGGCAGAAGTGTCGCATTTCCTGGGGGAAGCCGTAGTTCCAGAATTCTTCGAAGACGGGCCAGGTCCAGCCTTTGGTGGAGGGCGCTTTTTCGACGGCGTATCCGTAGCCGTACTCGCTGTATGTGGGCAGGGCGTTTCCCATGTGGAGGTCGGCGTAGGTGAGGCCTCCTTCGCCGTAGATTTCGATGCGGTCTTCCATGCCGCCGCGTCGGGCCCAGCTGTTTTCGACGACGCCGACGGCGCCGTTTTCGAATTCGATGAGGCAGATGGCGTCGTCCTCACCTTTTGTTTTTTTGGTGTGGACGTGCGTGGCGAGGTGGCAATAGACGCTTTTGATTTTTGGTCTGTCGAGGAACCAGTAGCAGAAGGCGATGCCGTGGCATCCGAGGTCCATGAGGGCGCCGCCGCCGGAGAGTTGGACGTCCCAGAACCAGTCGGCGTGGGGGCCGAAGTGTTTTTCGCACTGTTTGACCTGGTAGACTTTTCCGAAGGCTCCTTCGTCGGCCATTTGCTTTGCTTTGACGTATTTGGGGGTGAAGAAGAGTTCCTCGGCGTAGAGGAGTAGGACGCCTTTCTGGCGGCAGGTATCGATCATGAGATCGGCTTCTTCGAGTGTCATGCAGAGAGGTTTTTCGCAGAGGACGTGCTTGCCGGCGTTGGCGATATCGACGGTCATTTGAGCATGGAGGTAGTTGGGGGCGGTGATGGTGACGAGTTCGATGTCGTCTTGGGCGAGCATTTGTTTGTAGTCGGTGAAGACGCGGGGGATGTCATATTTTTTGGCGAGCTTTTGGGCGTGTCCCGGTGTGGGTGAGGCGATGGCGACGACTTGGGCGACGTCGGCGACCTGCCGGAAGGCCTCGACGTGGCATAGCCCCTGGAACTGGCTGCCGATAATACCGACTTTGACTCTTGAATCGTCAGTCATGAGCAGAGACTCCTTTGATTGGTTAACCGGTTAGTCTGGACGCAAGCGCGTCGGGCGCAACGTTGCCGGGGTCTGGCGGGCGTTGCCTGTCACGCGAGCGTCACAGGCAAGCCTATTTTGTCAGCCGCGTTCGGGCATTTGAGACGATGGCGTCCATATCGCGACGGAGGGTATCGTCTAATGCCGGGGGTTCATATGAGGCGAGCAGTTCGTCGGTTTTTGCTGCTACTCGTGCGGCGAGGGAAGCATGCTCGGTGTTTTTGGCGTCATCCCAGAAGGAACGGTCGAGGATCTTGGGCATCCATAGTTCTTCCCTGAAGTTCATTGCGGTGTGCATATGGTCTATGAAGGTGCCGTTGTGGCCGACTTCTTCGATGACGTCCAGGGCCAGTTTTTCATTGTTGACGGTCATGCCCTTCATGATTCTCTCGACGTACTCGATTACTTCATGCTGCAACATGAGCATATTGAGGCTGGCGCCCTGATCGGCGCCTGCAATTCCGAGGTGGCCAAAGATATCGGATCCGGCCAGGGCAGCCATGAGTAAGGTTGCCGCGGTCTCGATACCAGCCTGTGCGTCGATGGCCTTGCTGTCGGTGAGGCCGGTGTTGGTGTAGACCGGCAGACCGTAGAGTTGGCCCATTTGGACGCAGGCGACGGCCATGAGGGCTTGTTCGGGGCCGCCAAAGATTATCTGGGTGGTTCGCATGTCGAAGGCGTGGCAGATGCCGCCGAAGCAGACGGGGGTTTGCGGCTTGATCAATTGGACCACACAGATACCAGCGAGGATTTCGGCAGTTTCCTGGGCGACGGTGGCGGCCAGAGTGCCGGGGGCGCTCAATCCGGTCTGCGCCATGGGGCCGATAGACACGGGCAACGGCACGGCGGAGGTTTCAAAGAGAAGGTCGATGCCGTTGGTGTCAAAGCGCAAGGGGCTGATAGGTTCGAGGAATGGATAGGTCAGCGGGTAGTGAGCGAGTTGTTCTCTTGATCCTGCTACTGCGGTCAAGAGTTCGACGATGGCCTTGGCAGAGGCTCTGTCGTGGAACCAGAACGTGACGGGCTTTGTGGTGGTTTTGAGCAGGGAGGCGGCTACTTCGACACAGCGATAGGCGATATCGATTTCGTGTGGGTCAGCCATGGCGCCGGCGATGTTGATTTCAGGAAGGACATGGGCCAGCTTTGCGGCTTGGTGAACATCATCCAGGCAGGCAAATCGGCGTGTTCCTTTGCCGTCTATCCAATGCGCCTGGCCGGCGGAGGAATTGTAGTTTCGTTTTCCCAGGCCGAACTGGGCCTTGTTTTGGCGATCACGTCCGTAAATGGTGAAGTTTTTTCCCGCTTGGGCAATACACTGGTCGACCAGCTCGGAAGATATTTTGACACAGCCGGAAGTTTTGTCTGTTTGGGCCCCCGCCTTGTCGAACATATCGAGCATTTGTTCGTGGGGTACGAGGACACCGATACGGCTTAGGATCTTTCTTGCGGCCTTGTCAATAGTCTGAACGTCGTGGTCACTTAGTATTTTGAGTTGCATTTCTACTCCCGGCATAATTCGTAAGTTGTCTGGACTTTTGATGGTTATGATAAAATCATGGATTGGAGGTGTTGACTTTAGGATAATAGGCTTTGACGCCACTGTGATGCCACCAGAGCCCTTTGACCACACCTTGGGGTGTCCGGTCAAATTGGAACTCAACGGCGACATCCGTGCCGACAAAGAGGGTTTCGGTTTTGGCGACGAGATCGAACCAAGGCAAGGCGCCGATTCGAATCCGCGGGTCATGCCCATGATGCTCTACCACGGGGCTGAAGCCTTGGCCATAATGGCCGACGTATTGCTCGAGAATATTTTTGGGTAGGGGTATTCCCTTGGCAGGTGCCGGGGGCGGTCCCTGAGGGCCTTTCGGTAGTTCTCGGAGCCATATATTTCGGTAGCGTACCGGGTTGCCGTGGTCTTGCAGGGTCAGGGGCAATTTTTCCGGGTAAGATTGCTCATAGGTAGCGCGACACATCCAGCGTATGGGCCCCCAAGGTTCGACATGGTCCTGCACCAGGACGCCATTGTGAAGCACGGTGATATTGGCGGGTTTCTGCAATTGGGCATCTGGACCAAAACGAGGGGCGTGCCAGATGATGTCATAGGTTTGCCATTTGCCGGGCTCGCGGGTAGCATTGACCTGTGGCGGATATTGGCCGTAAATGGCGGCAGCAGCTCCGTCGGCGTAGAGGTCTGTAGTCCAGGAGTCAAAAACCTGGACTTCGTAGAGTCCCATGATCATCACGCCACTGTTGCCGGCGTCGTGAGGGTCTTTGCATTGCCTGGGCGTGGCCCATTCGAGGTGTAGCTGGCAATCGCCGAAGGCCTGTTTTGTGCTGATACTGCCTGTACCGGGCACGACTTCAAAGTAATCGCCCACGGCTTTCCATTTGGCGGGTTTTCCTTTGGCATCGGTCCATTGGGCCAGGTCCTTGCCATCAAAGAGGACGACGGCATCGGAGGGCGCCTTGCCTGGTTCGGCGGGGTGAATACGGGGCGGCAGTGGCCGATTCATGTCATGAACGCGCCATACGGGGGGCGCTGCCGTTCTACACCCAGCCAAGAAACTCATACTCCCAAGGAATGAGACTAACAAGACGCCGCCCTTAGCTATGCGCACCATTGCACCTCCGCTGGTGTGGGCCTTCCCGTGTGAACGTCGCAGGCACTACTTTGGACTATCGCCCATAAGGGTAGCGGACTTGTGTTTGCCGGGCAAGTCCTAAGGGCGTAAATTCAGCGGCAAGAGCTGTGTTGGCGATTCTGCGCATTATCCGCCGGTTCACTTTTTGCAGGGCTCTTTTGAGTTGATCGGCTTTATTTGCCGAGCGTAAGTATTGGTGAATGGCAGACTTATGTGTGGAGGCCCCAGAACTTGCGCGCGTGGGCCCAGGTACGGCGTTTCATAATTGGCAGGACGATAGAGCCGGAGGTCGGCGTCATTGGCATTTTGGCCTAGGGTGGCAATGTCAAGGTGAGACTATCGCTTTCGCAGGTTCGTCGGTGGGAATAGTAAGGGTGCGTGACTGGCCGGGTTTGAGCTCGACCATAATCATGTTGTTGATATGGCTGCCGAGGCCTTTTACGTAAGGGGGCTGATCCGATTCGACGAATGTGCGAACGGCGGCGGCAAAGCTTGTTGGGTTGTGCACCCGTACCTGCAACTGGTGGGGATTGCGAGTAATGGTTTCCACGTCGACATGGTCGAGTGCATAGACAAATCGCGTTTTCGGGTTAATGTAAAGGCCAGGCACTTCGACCCAGGTGAGCATGCAACTGACTTCGGGCCACGTGCATACAGGCATGATGTCGCCCACCATGTCTTTTCCTTCCCAGTCGCTGAGGTTGACGCGTTCGTTCATCCAGCCGGCGGGCATACCGCTAACGGGTTTATCGTCCCGCGAGATATATTGCGTGAGGTTGTGGGCAATGTCCCGGAGCAGTTCGAGGAAGCAGAGTCGTCCCGTAGCGCGGTAGAGCCGGAAGAGCGAATCGCCTGAGAGGGTGCAGATTCCTGGTGCTCCGTGTTTGTTCTGGGCATTGGCGAGGACGGCGCCGGCCGACTGGACGGCCAATCTGGCACAATCTGAACCGGGGGGAAACTGATAATCGTAGGAAACGCACCACGTGGCGCATTGTTCGGCCATTTCTTGGGCGGCGTTTAGCCAACAGGGCTTGCCTGTTACTTCATAGAGCACGACGAAGGACTCGAGCAGTCCGAACGCTGATTCGGAATCGGGTGCCTGGAGGATTTCGCCGGGGCCAGCGACCGTAAGGCCTTTGCATACAAACTCTTCATAAAACGATCGCGCGGCTTCCTCGGCGACATGCAAGTAAACAGGTTTGTTGTAGTAATGGCTGCATAGGGCCAAGCCTGCCGGCGCCATCGAGGCACTGGGGGAGCCGCCCACGACCAGTTCGCCGGTCTCGATATTGACGAATTGGCCGAACTGGCCGTAACGGTGCCAGAGCGTCACAAGGGCGTCGGCCAATCGCATGGTGCCCTTGGCCCATAGGTCAGGCACGTGCCACTGGCCATCCGCTTGCTCGAAGAGGAAGAACTGCTTGAGCAAGAAGTAAAGGGCGTCAGCGGCTCTGCGTGTCATCTGCATATTGCGAGGGTGAGGGCCGGTAAAACCGTCACTCCACCAGACCTTGCCATTGCCAAGCCCGTAGAAGAAGCCGGTGGGCCTTTGGGTCTTTTGCATGATCGTGTCAATGGTTTGAACGGCCCTTTTTTTGGAGACTTCATCGCCGGCAAGGAAAAGGCTTTCGGTCACCATGGCGCCGCCGACCCAGCCCAATTGCCAGTCAAAATTCATGGTCTCTCGAGTGCCAACGGAGTAGTAGCCTCGGCTTTGTTCCCAGTTGTCCCGGTCGTATTTTTCATTGAGTATCTGCCAGGCGGCACTGAAAGGCAGTTCGTGCTTTATGGTGTTGGGCCCGGTAAGCCGTTTGCGCATGCTGGTGAACTCGGTGAACAGGCTCTGCAGAGAGCTGTGCTGAGAGGAGTACACCTGCAAGTCCATTTGGAGTTCATCGCCTGCCTGCCAAGTGGCCGCTCTATCGTCGCTTACCACCGAAGTGCACATGGTTTGCCGTCTTTGTCGCATGCAGGGGGAGCAAAGCGAGATGGCCAGCGTTTTCGCAGAAAGGTTCTCTTCGGCGGTAAGTCCCAGGTTTCCCATGCGGTTGGCCTGTTTGGTGAGGATCCAGACGTTGCTTTTGGGGTCGTTCAGGTGGATTCCCACGGCGGGTGTGGCGAGATCGCCAGTAGTCTGTTCAATGGTGGAACGGTCCGCGTCGAGGCTGAAGCGGGGGATATCCGTTACGGTGATGGGCAAGTCCAATCGGTGATCGGCGGGGTCGGTAAAGAGAGGAGGGTAAGCGAGCGGCAGGGACCGAAAGCGATTGCCTTGATAGACGGCACCGGGCATCAGCAGATAATCATTTCTGGTCCAGTCGGCAATAGTAATGAGGGCGGCGACACTGATGTCGGATTCGTGCCCTTCAAGGAGGCGAAACTTCAGATTGAAGTTAAGTCCGTGGGGCGTGAGAGGAGAGATTTCGTAGCGACAGCTCCAGAGGCCATTGGTAGCCGATCGCCATTGAAGATCGCCTCCGTCCGTAGCTGGATTGACACGGAAATGCGCTTGCTCGGTGATATCAAGGCCGTGATGACGTCGAATAGCCAACTGTATATCATAGAGGGGAGTCTTAGTCATGGTGCGTTTGACACTTTACTTATCGTTTTATTTGGTTGTGTGTGATTTTTGGGATAGGAGCCGGTCAACTTTTCAGGCCGCTCAGGTCGACTTGCAGCCGTTTGTTTTCGTTGAGAATATGGTCCATGGTCAACCGACAGTGCCTTTCCGCGGCCTCACGGCCCAGGATAGCAGTCAGGGCACCGTCAACGGATCGCTGTACGGTATCGTTTGCACAAGAGTCTTTGATGACGTTGTGATAGAAGGTCGCAATGTTTCGCTTGGCGCCCGCCAAGTAGAGGTTGTCGACGGTTCCGACACAATGACCAGAACCGCCCCGGACATAGGCTTTGCCCCAATAATTGATTAAGGCATTAGCGGTCTGCCCGTAGACACGACAGCTAAGTTGCCCGTCGCAGTTATTCTTGAGGCCCTGCCCGAAGTGGTTGTGCACCACGCCATTTTCGTACTCGAAGATCACCGAACAGACATCATGGCTATCCCCATGGGGGTCAGGGCGAGAGACTCTTGCGCCCCCTGAAGCGGCGACAGGTCTTTGGCCGATGGCCCAGAGTGCTGCGTCGAGGGCGTGGATATCGAAATTGCCGATGTAATCACAGCCTAACGCTATATCGTTAGTCCATATAAGACTTTGGAGGCGGCTTTCAATGTTCCTGGTCTTAGGCGGATCGGAAAAACCACGGCAGATTCCAACGGTGGCCACCTGCGCAACGGGCCCAATGGCCTTGGTGTGAATTGCCTGAACGACCTTGATATTGGTTGGATCGGTGGGTATCTGGTAATCAACCAGGAAGACCTGTTTGTTCTTGGTCGCCTTGTTGCCGGCAGCCAGGATGGTCAGGCATCCAGGGACATCGACAGCGACAGGCTTGGCCATGTAGACGTGTAAGCCGGCTTCGACAGCGGCACGAGCATGTTCGGGGAAGAAGTAGACCGGCGTTTCCAGAGCGACTGCCTCTACGCCGCTTTCGATGAGTTTTTTGTACCCGGAGAGCCCTGAGAATCGTCGCGTTTTGTCTACTCCAAGAGCATTTCCGCATTTGTCGGCTACGTGCTGAAAGTAATCAGCAACGGCGTGCAATTCATAGCCACCGTGCTCCTTGAATAGTTTGGCAATCCAGGCTCCGCGTCCGCCGCACCCTACGACGCCTAACTTGACCTTGCGTGTGATGGACGTTTTTTTCGGTTCATTGGCCCACGCGGGCATATCGGCCAGGTATGCCCCGGATGCCGCAGCCGCCACGATGCCGGCACAGAAGCCTCGACGAGTAAGCATTTCCTGGCTGATATCGCTCTTTTCTTTTTCGGACGCGGCCATGTGCAATACTCCTTAGTCCGACGGATTGTTTATCGGATTGCGTATTAGTACTTCGTTACGTCGTTTGTTCACTTTTGCGAGTGTTTGGCTATCTAGTCCATGGTAGCGTTGTGTTTTTCTATGATTTCTTTAATGGCGGCAACGACATCGGGATGCTGCTGGGCGATATCGTATTTTTCGCTGGGGTCCTGATCAAGGTTGAACAGCAGGGGCGACTCTGGCTTTGAAAACCTGCCTCCAATATCTGGTTTTATTTCCAGGTGGAGTTTCCAGTGTTTCCATCGCACGGCGCAAAGGACGCCCGAGTCATAGAAATACATGGTGTCACGGGGGCTTTGGGCATTGTCTGTCAGGACATTTTTGAGGCTGTGCCCGTCCATGACGCGGTCGTCGGGCACATTCTTTCCGGCGAAGGCCATGATTGTGGGGAAGATATCCAAGGTGCTGGTCATTCCGGCATTGACCGAGTGAGGGGGGACAACTCCGGGCCATCGGGCAATACAGGGCGTGCGGTGGCCGCCTTCCCATGTTGTAGATTTGCCTCCACGAAGGAGCCCGGAAGAGCCTCCACGTAATTTCCTGCTGAGCCAAGGTCCGTTATCGCTGGTGAAGATGACGAGGGTATTTTCGTCGAGTCCCTGGCGTTGCAGCTCTGTCAGGATTTGGCCGACACTGTCATCGATTTCTTCCACGACGTCGCCATAGAGCCCTCGCAGGCTCCGTTCTTGAAATGGCTTAGATGGATACAGGGGGGTATGAGGCTTGGTGTAGGCGAGGTAGAGGAAGAAGGGTTGTTTGCTTTTTTGGCGAATGAAACGGAGGGCCTCTTGGGTATACTGTTGAGTGAGGTTAGCCTGATCGGCGGGGAACTCGACGACCTTATCATCGCGCATCAGAGGCAGGTAGGGTTTGTTTTTGAACCTGTCGGCGTTGGCGTGGTCCTGAGCGGCATTTTCGGGGTTTGGCATATGGGCGACGAGCTTGGCCTTTGGGTCAATGCGCATATCGTTGCTGTAAGGAATGCCGTAATAGGAGTCGAAGCCGTGGCTGGTGGGCAGGTAAGGGGCCCGGTGGCCGAGGTGCCATTTTCCGATGCAGCCGGTTGCGTAGCCGGATTGCTTGAGGGCGCGGGCAATGGTGATTTCGGTTTGGGGCAAGCCGGATTTGTGGTTTGGCCATACCACGCCCTCAATGGTGGTTCGTTTGGGCAAGCGGCCGGTGAGCAGGGCGGCGCGGCTTGGTGAACAGACGGAGGAGGCGGAGTAGAACTGCGTCAGCTTCATGCCCTGGCGGGCCATTTTGTCTATATTAGGCGTCTTGATTGTGGGGTGCCCATAACAGGCCAAGTCGCCATATCCCAGGTCATCGGTGAAGAGGACCACAATGTTCGGTTTGGATTGCGAACGTTTTTTCCAGAGCGGAGCCTGGCAGCCCAACAAGGTGGAAGCGCCAGCAACGGCGGCCGTTTTTTTCAAGAACTCTCTACGATTCATGTCTAGATCCTGTTGCAATGATAAATGTGAATGCTCTATTGTTTTGCGTTGGGACATACAGGGGCGTTGATGGTTTTTTTGATTTTTTTCCAGGCCT
>CAYNXW010000064.1:0-10659 GCA_964401265.1 uncultured Pirellulales bacterium
AACATTGACTTTGCTGTTGGCCGATGGGCCGGGCTTACCAATTGAAAATAGCGGAAATACGGTAGAGGCTGCCACGGTGCCTGCGGTTTTAGCCAGAAAAGTCCTGCGGTTGATAATCGGACATTTGACATTCGACTCTTTGCTATGCATTATTCTACCCTCTCGATGGTAATAATTTCACTGGCGGATTCAACTGCCAAGCGTAACAGGTGGGTGCGCTACATTGGCTGGCTAGAGTATACTGTATGGGGCGGTGTTTGGCCTAGACGTTTTCGTGGCCTGGTTTTGAGTCGCTGCAGAGCGAAGGCGCTGCGGGCAGTGATAAGGCCAGTTTTTTTAATGGCGGAGGCTGTTTACTGGCCTTCCCTGTGTTTCAGTTCGGGCCAGATACTGCGCATCTGGTAGGCGTTGAGCGTGACGAGTTTCGCCTGGTTGCCCCGGGCGAAGACGGAGACTTGGGTGCTGTCCGAACGGGTGGGGTACACGCGCACGGTCAAGCATTGGCGGTCGTTGGCGAAGACTTCGATGATGCTGCGGTCGATGAATACGCGCAGGCGAAGGGGTTCTCCGTTTTTGAGGAACAAAGGGCCGATCTCCGGTGTGCGGGAGCCGACATTTGAACTGAGGGAGGTTTGGGAGAGGTCGACCATCAGTTCGCGGTTGTTTGTGGGGGGCGGGCTGGTGTTGGTTGATAGACTGATGGTTGTTTGCTCCTCACCATTGGGGCTGCGGAGGACGCGTAAGCCGACTTCGCGAGCCTGCTGGGGGTGGATTACGACTTCCAGTTCCATGGCCTGGCCATTAATGCCGGGCAGGATTTTTTCTCCGTTTGCCGGAATGACCATGTTCTCTACCTTGGCAGGATTGAATCGCAATGTTTTGAGCTCTTCTATGGGCTTGATGGAGAGGGGGTTGATCTGGCGACGGACGGCGGTGGAGCCGATGCCCATACCGGAAGCAGGCAGTCCACTCAAGGCAAGTTGGCGAGCCAGGGTGTAGACCTGTTTTTTGACGCCGCCATTCCTGATCAGGCAGGTAGTCATGTTCCACATGGCGATGCAGCGTCCCTTTGGATCGACGAAAGCGGAAGGCGCGTGGAGGCTGCCGCGTTCAATTGGGCCATAGATTGCCCGGCCATGCTCCTCGATGGTGAAGCGTCCCTGCTCTACGTCGGAGGTGCCAATGTAATATTTTGAGCCCTGATTGTGACTGAAGAAGAGCAGCAGGTGTTTTCCGTTACCAATGGGCAAGACATTGGGGCACGAGCAATCCGTACCGGGATCGGTGAAATAGGTGTCTTCAAAGTATATGCCCATCGATTCCCATTTTGCCAGGTCTTTGGATCGCTTGATTTCCAGGGAGGTGTGTTTGAGCTCTCCATTTGTTACTACGTAATAGTAATCTCCCTCGCGCCAGAGACAGTTATCGCCAAATTTTCCCTGGGGCCGTGGGGATTTGAGGGACATGGGGTCTGCTTGTTTCCAGGGCCCGGCCATCGGGTCGGATGTTGTGTTGACGGTGAATCCGGTGCTGAGGATGACGCGGTCTTTGTCCGCCCACGCCTGGCCGGTGCCGCCAAAGATGCGTTTGGGCAAGACGGGCAGGTCTTGCCAGTGCACGAGGTCGTCACTGACGGCATGGCCCCTTCCATAGCCCGGCACTCCAGGAACGACGATGAGGTAGAACAAGTGGTATTTGCCCTGCCAGGCGCACAGTCCGGCCACATCGTGAATGCCATAGCCCGGCGGAGAAAAGTGATAGAGCGGCCGGAAGGGGTCATCGGCCAGGGACTCTCGCAATTGGCGAAGATGCTGGATCTGGGCCTGGGCGTTCATGTCGGTCACGGGCACGTTGGCGTGCTTGGTTTCTACAGATTGGGCGGCGGCGATAGCGCTGAGCCCGAGAATGACGGCCAGACCTAAGCAGGTATGTTTGGCAAGGTGATTCATGATTCATTCCTCATATTGTGTAGTAGGTGGTTCTAATGGCGGCAGTCAGAGGCAGAGCCTCAAGATAAGACAACCCACAAAAGCCTTCAGACTCGTCTTGAGGCGTATAGGGCAGTGGCAGTCCACTCCGTAAGCGGGCCAGGTGTATTGGTGTCTTTGGCCGTCCCTGATTTGCTGTTGCGGTCTTGCCCTCTGGATACAAAGCAGGGGCCTGGAAGATGATATCCCAGGCCCCGCTTCATTTCAAGCCTGTAGAGTCCCGTTGTCAAGCTGGTCTCAAGGCGTCATTGAAGATGTTCTGGGCCCGACCCCAGTGGACATAGGCCCAGGGGTCGGACCCGAGAAACGGCTTTTAGTTACCACAAGCGGCCTGTGGGACCTTGTTGCACTTGAGCCATTTCGCGGCGATGAGTGCAAAGTCCTGCATATTGACCTCGCAGTCTCCGTTCAAGTCTTCCGGGTCGATTTCTGTGCATACAAACTCGCCGGTGACCTCATAGTTCAAGGAGCCAACTTCGTATGGCGTCAAGCCATGATCGTAAATCCTCACGTCATCTATCCACGTGTTTGTGGTTAGCCAAGACGGGTTGCCACCGTAGGCGATACGCAAAGGCAAGTTGGTCGTGTTCGGCCTTAGTGCATACCAAGCATTATCGCCCCAGGCCGGTTGTGTATCAATAAGAGCCCCGTCCAGGTATGCCCTGCAGCGTCCACCTTCGTCTTTGTCCCAGACTGTCACGAAATGCCGCCACACTGGCTCTTCCGCGAGGGGAGTGTTCAAGTCACCCACGCCACAGCCGCCATCATTATCGGCACGAAGGACAGCGTTGAAGCTTGATTTACCCCAATAACGCGACATGTATACAAGGGTATCATTGTCGCCGTCAGTGCCTATAGCGACATGCCAACCCCAACCACTGCCATAGCTATACGGCCTATAGAGCACCCAGTAGGAAATGGTCAGGCCGCCCTCGGGCACGTAGAAATTGGGATCGGCAGGGCTAACCTCGAAATAGGGAGCCCCATCTTTATTGGTATGCAGCGCCAAGCCATCCACGCCGATATCGAACGACCAGTCCGGGTGGTTGGGCTCGGGCTCGTCGACCATTGTGAGATGGTTGCCATAGCCCGACGAATCCAGTCCGTTGCCATCGAGCTTCCACCAGCCGATAAGGCCGGGGATCGCGGCCGGCACGTCGTCATCAAGCACGGTAACCGCTACGGGGGCAATGACGTCGGAGCCATAGCCCTCATCGGCGCTGCTGACGCTGATGGCGATGCTGCCGCTGTGATTGTCGCCATCACCGTCGTCGGCCGCGGTGACCGTGACCGTCTTGGCCGCCCAGTCAGCACTGGTAAACACCAGCTCCACGTCGCTCAAGACGTAAGCAGCACTGTCCGGCGTCAACGTGATCGTCACGTCTGCCGTCGGTTGATCGGTCAGTGTCACCGTGATCGTATCCGCCGCGCCGCCTTCAGTGACTACCGTCTGGCCTTCGCTCTGGTCCACAACGATTACATCGGTGACGGCCTGATAACCAATGCCGTAAAGGACCGTCTGGGGAAAGTCGCTGGGGATTATGCTACCGGCCCTGTTGCGCACCGACGTGCGCAGCGTGAGCTCTGTACCATACATATAGCCCACCGACGCGATCAGGGCCCTTCTTTCGTTCGTTCTGGTCTGGGTGTGATCAATAACTTCGCTCTTATTACCCCAAGGGTCCATCACAACGGTTCCTACGGGCACCACTTCGCCAAGGATGACGTCATCGCCGGTGATGGGGATAAAGTCGCGATCATCACTGAGCCGGGCATAGATGGACATGCAATACGGCACAAACACTTGATACCACCCCTCGGGTACAGTTACAGTGGTGATCAGCTCCGGCTCGATCGCGTCGGTGGCAAATAGTCCGAACGGGAGCGGGTCCAATCCGTTCGGTTCCTGTGTCGCCGTCTCCCAATACGGCGCCGCAATGTACGCTGGACCGGTATTCGCGCCATCCAGATTCCCCACCCAGTCCGTCGCCCCGTCGGCCGCCACCGTGTTGACATACTCAGCCGGTGTATAATCCGTGCCTACCGAGTCCAGGCTCGCGCCTACGATGGTGATGTCGCCCCACGTCGCCGTGCTGGTGGTAAACGTCGGCGGTATGTATTCCACCGCCTGTGCCACACCGGCGATCATTACCACAGCTACACATAAGGGTAAAATTTTCCTAGCCATTGTTCCAATCTCCTAAAAAGTTAGAATTACAGTAACACTACCTTAGCAACAACTGTCAGTCTAATTCACACTCGGCACAGCGACCTCTCAGCCGCCTTTCCCCCCTTGTCTTTCTATTGCTCGTCCTCCTCTAAAAGCGGTTTCTTGCTACAGTCCGTACCAGAAAGTCTCTTCCATATAGTCCTCCTTCCTCCTTTCGTAAAAAGCCATATTTCTTCACCCTGCAGTCGCTCCACAGGTCACCACGACCTATACCCACAGGTTTTTTCCGACCAACAAGATATTCGCCACGGGTCAATAGATCATCCAGCTGAAGTCCCATTTGGGGGCAATGGCGTAGTGGCGGAACATATACTGGAGATCGGGGTTGTCCGGCTGATAGCCGCGGCCGTCGATGGCTCTGCACTGTTCCATATCCAGGGTGCGTTCATCTTCCCAGATTCTTCTTTCGGCATGACCGTCGGCAAAGCTGAGCGTGCCGCTGTCGTTGTGCCAGATCCCAATGACGGCCCACCAGGCGCCGGGATAATTGACGCCATCAAGCGCGAACCCACTGCCTTCGTTATACACCCAGCCATCAGCGTAGCTCTCGACAAAGACATAGGTCTCACTGGGCTGAGGCACGCCGGACAATCGCGTGGCGGCACCTTCCTGGAGGCTGTTCAAGCCACACTGGAGCCCGTAAGAGATATAAAGCTTGTAGACCTGACTGTCGCCGAGATAGGTCCCTTCGTACAGGCGTTTGTCAGCGGGGCAATGATAGATGTCGGTACTCTCGGCGTAGGGAAAGAACTTGCCGGCGCGAACGCCGCGTAAGCGGTCCTCCAGGGTGGCAGGATCGCCGCCCTCGCCCGTGGCAGAGCCGGCGCCAAAATAGGTGCCGTCGGCCAGCATCGGCGGGCACACCCAGGGGTAAGCGTAAGGCGGGGCTGAGCCGGGCATCGAGTTATAGCAGCCTATCAGTTGTCCGTCGTTGTCGTCGGTGTACATGACATAGGCCATGGAGAGCGAACGCTGATGGGCCAGGCAAAGGGCGCCCTGGGCCTGCTGCTTGGCCACCTGGAGCGCCGGGATCAGCACCGTCAGCAGAATCGCGATGATGGAAATGACGACCAGCAGTTCCACCAGGGTAAAACCGTGTAGGCGACTGTTGGGTTGGGTCTTTGTCTCTACGTGCGGCGAATCCATCACGATGCCTCCTTGAATGACGAATAGAGTCCTGATTTGCGCAGCGCCGGTGGCACCCGGTAGTCTGCAACGCCTCTCTTGTGCCTTGAAGGATGCAGGAGACAGGTTGAAGCCTGTAGAAGACTCCTGCTCATTTTTTGCCGAGGGCCGCACCGAAAGCGGCCCCGAAATCAAACCTTATAGCCGTGCGGTCCTATTTCACTCCGACGAAAGAGGATCACTCGCAACGGGCGTCGTGGACTTGTTTGGACTGTGTGCGTCACTCCTGGTGTGGCCAGTTGGGCTTATCAAGTGCGGGGGAACCAACAACTGCAGGCCGATCGGGGCAGCGGGGTGCTGTAGCCGGTAGAGCAGTCTGTCCAGAGAGAGCCGAGCGATCTCTGCGTAATCCGGCTCGATGGTGGCCGGCCGAGGGGTCAACAGCGAGAGAAAAGGCTCCTCATTGTCATTGGAGACGATCTCGAGATCGACGCCGGGCTGGACGCCGTTTTCGGCCAAGACCTGATAGGCCACCAGCGAGACTTCATCATTGGCGACATACATGCCTGTGGGTCGTTCTTGGGCGGGTAGCGAGAAATACCCTTGCAGGAGTTTTTCGGTCACTTTCTTGTAGTGCTCTCGCGTCCAGAGGGAGCGGTCGGAATAGACCTGCTGCTCCACCAGCATCAAGGCCTCTACGCCCTGCGCTGCCACGGTTTGCTGAAACGACCTGCCATACTCGGGAAAGACTTCGTGGACCCGGTCCGGATTCAGAAAGGCCAAACGTTGATGCCCCCGCCCGAGCAGATACTCGCCGGCGAGTCGTCCGTGTTCGGAGGCGTTTGTGGTGACCCAATCGATCCCAGGCTGTGGACAGCCGAAAACCCTCACCGTAGGGAGTTCCTCCAGGCCGGCCAGCGTGCCAGGTCCGTGGAGACTCCCGATCAGAAACGCGCCGTCCATCCGGCGGGCGCAAATATTCTTGGGTAATACCTGCGGGTCGGGCACCTGATTCAGAACCATTTGCAGGCCGTGACTGGCCAGTTGGGATTCCAGGGAGTGGACAAAGTTCACGAAGAAGGGCAACCGCCACGACCACGCCGGCAACCCCACGCACAGTAGTCCTATGTAGCCGGTGTGGATACCGGGAGCAGACTTGGTTCGTCTTCCCTTTTTGCTGTATCCCAATTCGCGTGCGGCGGTGAGCACTTTTTCTGCCATCTCAGGCGAGACGCGCGGATGGCCATTGAGAGCCAAAGACACCGACGCGGGCGAAACCCCTGCTTTTCTGGCTACATTTCTGACAGTCATAGGGTTAGTATACCTTGGCCCATCGGGCCGCGTCAACAGTTGTTTACTAAACTAATTCCTATTTTCTGGCGTACAAGCTATCGAGAATCGCTAAGTATGTTGCATGCATAGTGTTATAATGCGTCAAATTTTCTATTCCGGGGACACTCAATGGGCGGCCCTATTCGTGCGTCAAATGACGTAAACTTTTATTTTACAAATACTTACACTGTTATGAGCAGAAAAAAGCAACACCTATTGGCGTACGGGCCCAGACAGTGGGCTGGCTGGCGTTTGTTTAGTAAACAAGAAAAAAATACGTGTTGACCTTCGTCCTCGCATACGATACGCTGATTGCAGGTTAAAGGTCCACCTTCGCTTGCATAGAGCTTGTGGGTATTCCGTTGCGGCTGGTTGTGTTGAGCTGCGGAATGACGGAATCAGGCAAGAGGGCCTGGACGGTTACGATTGGACGGGGTAGACAAAAGGAGGCTGCCGTGCGCCGGTATCATCTAGTGGCATTGTTGGTGTTGGTGGTGGTGGGGGCATTGATGGCCGGTTGCCACGGGTCCGGCGGCCGGGGGCCCCGTCGGCTGGCTCGACCGTTCTTCGCGATGGACACGGGCACGAGGGATGCGGAGCACCAATCGGCGCAGTCCCAGGCGCAGATGCTTAAGGAACTCGGTTACGCGGGGATAGGTCACACCTGGACGAAGGGTATTCCCGAGGTGCGTGCGGCCATGAACGAGCAGGGCCTGCGATTGTGCGCGGTTTATATCAACTTGACCCTGCAATCGGGGCAGGCTGTTTTTAACCCGGATCCGTCGCCGATTCTGGCCCAGTTGGAGGGGCAAGACAGCGTCATTTGGTTTAATGTCAAGCCGGTGGCTTCGGAGGTTTCCGAGAGCGAAGCCGACGAATTGTTTGCGTGTGCGATCCGTAAGCTGGCAGACCAGGCGAAGCCTTTTGGGGTGAAGTTGGCGGTTTATCCGCACTTTGGGGGTTACGTGGAGAAGATGGCAGAGTCGGTGCGTCTGGCCCGGAAAGTTGACCGGGATAATGTGGGCGTCTCTTTTAATCTGTGTCACTGGTTGCGTGCGGAACCGACGGCTGATCTGGAAGCGACGCTTCGATTGGCCTTGCCTTATCTGGTTGCGATGTCGATCAACGGGGCTGACACGGACGCAACGGATTGGGCAGGTCTGATTCAACCGTTGGGTCGTGGGGATTTTGACATGGGGCGTCTGCTGGCGTTGCTGGACAAGTACGAGTGGGCCGGGCCGGTAGGATTGCAGGGATTTGGAATTCAGGGCCCGGTGCGAGACAACCTGGCTGAGTCGATGCGGGCCTGGGTTGAACTTACCGACGGGCAATAGGATTGGAATGTGATTGGTGGAAGCAAGGCAAGAGCGTTATGAGGCAAGTTAGAAGGGATATCGAGGACGGCGTTGTGTTTCAGGGTGGGATTTGTGAGTGAAACGACACCGTAAGTATGCATTAACAGGCAATACGTAACATAACAGTCAGTGCTAAGGAGTGTTACCCGTGACCGCATCGGATAAGAAGAAGAGTGATCTCAATCAGGAAATGCTAACCCGACGAGGGTTCTGTGCCGGCATCGTGGCTGCGGCGGCATCGGGATCCTACCTGGGGAGCCTGCCCGCGTGGGCGACTGAGTCAGCAAAGACACCTATCACACGCAAGGTCAAATTGGGACTGGTAGGCTGCGGCGGGCGCGGGGCTTGGATAGCCAAGCTCTTCAAGGCGCATGGTGGCTATGAATTGCACGCTGTTGCAGATTACTTCCAACCTGTGGCTGATAAGTGTGGCGACGCCCATGGTGTAGACAGCTCGCGGCGTTTCTCGGGACTGTCGGGGTACAAGAAACTCATCGAAAGCGGGGTAGAGGCGGTTGCCCTGGAAACACCGGTCTACTTCTTCCCGGAACACGCTCGTGCCGCGGTGGAAGCCGGCTTGCATGTCTATATGGCCAAGCCTGTCGCTGCCGATGTTCCTGGTTGCCAGGCTATTCTCGCGGCGGGCAACAAGGCTACGAAGAATAAGAAGGTGTTCCTGGTCGACTATCAAATGGGCACCGACCCAAGTAATATCAAGGTTGTCAAAGCAATTCACGCTGGGGCGCTGGGGCCGATTGCCCGGGTATCGACGGCTGGGGTATGCTGCGGTTGGTCCGATCCACCTAAGACAAAGACCATTGAGAGTCGTCTTCGGAATCTTGTCTGGGTTTATGACATAGCGTTGGGCTGTGATTTGCTTGGCAATTTCGATATCCATGCTCTCGACGCGGCGTTGTGGGCCATTGGGGAAAGACCCATCGCTGCTTCAGGCGGTTCACGAATCTGTCGTCCTGAGCCGCACGGTGACAGCCATGATGTCTGTTCGTTGGTCTTCGAGTACGCCAACGGGGTGGTACACAACCACTTCGGACAGGGCCTCAACAACAACTCCGATTTTCAACTGAACTGCCGAGTCTATGGCCAGAAGGCCAATGCCTTGATCAATTATGCGGACAAGGCCTATGTGCGTGGCGGTTCCGGACACTTTTCGGGCACTGTAGATAAGCTGTATGACGCGGGGGCCGAGCGCAACATTGCCACTTTCTATCAGAATGTTGTCAATGAGTGTTTTGTTAACGACACCGTCCAGCAATCTGTAGACGGTGCGCTTACCGCTATCCTGGGGCGTGAGGCGGCGCACAGGCACTGTCGATTGACCATGGACGATATTCTCAAAGAAAACAAGCGACTAGAAGTGGACCTGACAGGGCTGAAAGCTTAACCTGGTGGCCTTTGTATGGTGCTTGAAGAATTTTTGTCAGCGTTACGAGAATAGGACCTATTGATTTTAACTCTGATGTTTTGCGGCTGGTTTTGTTGCCCGGCTGAAGGGGAGAGTCCGGCTCCACGGCCTGGACGGTTACACTGTAGGAGACCTGTCATGCAGTCGGTTAGAATGATATCCGTACATTTTCTTTGCCTGTCTCTTTTGAGTCTGCTCGTTCCGTCGGCGGTGGGAAAGGCTTCAGGGGGGACGGCGGCCGATTACAACGTGGTCTGGGATTCGCCCAGCAAGGATCACCACGGCTCGATGCCTCTGGGCAACGGCGAAGTCGGCGTGAACGTGTGGATGGAGCATAACGGCGACCTGGTCTTTTACATCGGCAGAACCGACAGTTGGGGCGACAATGCCCGGCTGTTGAAGGTGGGCAAGGTGCGTATCAGTCTGACGCCCAATCCATTGGCTGGCGATGCCAGTTTCGAACAGGCGCTGCTTTTGGAAAACGGCGAGATTGTCATCACGATCACGAGAAAATCGGACGGCGATTCGCAGCCGTCGAAAACGGTGCTGCATATCTGGGTGGACGCGAACCATCCTGTTATTCATGTAACCGCCGAAGGGTCAGAGCGGTTCACGGCCACGGCCCGTATCGCGTTGTGGCGTACCGAGCGTTATGAACTGCCTGCCATCGAAATGAGCGACGTTCACTTTGACTGGGACTGCAAGCCCGACTATCAGCACGCCCCTACAATCGTCGAGCCTGATAGCGTGCTGAGCGATCAGCGTGATCGGATCGGCTGGTATCATCACAACAGCAAGTCTATCGGGCCGGCCTTGTCGATGAAGATTCAGGGGCTGACCGGCTACGACATGGCGGATCCGCTCTTGCATCGCACGTTTGGTGCGGTCGTGACGGCAGAGAACGCAAGACATGTTGATGATCTGACGCTGACGACAGCTGAACAAGAACAACAGCGGTTGAGCGTCTATGTCATGACCGAGCACCCGGCCTCGCCGCAGCAGTGGCTCGAAGCGGTGGACGCCAAGATCGCACAGGTCAAGAGCCTGCCCTTTGCGCAGCGTCGTCAGGCCCATCTGCAATGGTGGCACGATTTCTGGCAGCGCAGTTGGATCCAGGCCAAGAGCAATGTTCAAACCGCAAACCCGGACGAGGACGCCTTTGTTGTCAGCCGGGCCTATGCGTTGCAGCGGTTCATCAATGGCTGT
>CAYNXW010000065.1:0-10494 GCA_964401265.1 uncultured Pirellulales bacterium
AAAAACCTGTCACATTTCCCCAAGTTCAGCGACAGTATATAGACAAAGGCCCCTACGAACGCTGGGCTTCTGTTACGATAACCCGGGATCACAAAACAACTTCACGTTTTCTTACTGGCAAAGGAGGCTGCCGTGTTTCGCAGACTTGGACTAGGAACCATCGCCCTGGCGCTGCTGCTCTTGGCGGCGGCTGGCATCAGCTTTCTGGAGCTCTACCGCGGATCTGAACAGTTGCACTGGAACCGCGGTGAGTTGGGTGCCGCCGAAGGGGTATACTATGGCCAACAGGCCCAGAGGGTGGGCGAAGACTGGCAACAGATCATGGAATTGGCCCCAATGGACCCGCCTAGCGGCACCCTCCAAGACCCGCATCGCACCTGCCTGTGCATCTCGCCCGCAGACCATCGAATATGGGTCGAATACGCTGGCCAAATCGTCTCCCAGGCCGACTTGGGCCCCGGCGTAACTTGGCGACTGCAACATTGTACACCCCAAGCCACGAACGAACTGCCCGGCATAACCCGCCTGAAGATGCGCGGACACCACACCCGCAGACTCCCTGAGGAAAAATTTCGCCTGCTTGCCCAGGGTGCCAAAGGCTACGTGGCCCTTGAAATCGATACCTATAACTTTCGTGCCGACTACGGCACGGCAGTCGTGAACCCGGTTCAGTTCGATTCCAGCCGCAACAAGTCTGCTCAGGAGGAAACCAAATACCCTTCCATGCTCGTAACGGAGGCGGAATACCAGCAAGATCAGCAGGCCTTACTTGCCGGGGAAAAAACCTTGGCTCCAAGTGGCAGCCAGGCAGACTTGCAAGGCTTTTGGCCCCCGAACCGTGCCGAATGGCTCAAGGTCGAACGAGAGGCCTTCGAGCAGATAGATCGTCACGTCACACAAGCAGGATATGAGATTTGGTCGCTAAGGCCGACCGTCGGGCCCGCCTACCGCGCCGCCCAGGCCGAGATTAGTGCCCGCAGGGCCGGCCGGACGCTCTTTGGCCGGTCGTCTGCCAAAATGTCGATCTATTTTGACTACATAGGCGACGGCGTCTGGTACGCCAAGAGTGGCCCACGGGCTAGGTTCCTTCATCTGCCTCGGCCGCCTCGTCAAGCACTTGAGGTGCCGGACATCGAGTTCCTCTTGGGGTCCCAGGAGCTGACAGGCCCTAGACGTGAGGAGTTCCTCACCCAAGGCCGAGAGATCGACAGGAATCCATCAACACCACCTTCTCCCTGGCAGGTCAACCTGCCCAACGGCGCTACGGTGGAGTTCATCGGCGTCTGCGACTCTCCCTGTGGTGAAAAACCCTGGTGGGGACCCGACGGCTCCGCCCTGCAGCAGGGACCGTACGTGAGTTACCGCCGGAGCCGGTGGAACATGGCAGATACCCGCCGCAGATACGATATCGCCTGGAAGGTCGTTTCGCCGCCCGGTGGCGGTGGCACGACTTCCAGGGTAGCCGCAAATTCCGGGTCCAGCTATTTTTCAGTCGATGACAAATACGGCAATCACTCTCATGCAGCACGTGGACACGCTTATCTGCTCGACGCCAGCCGGGAGACCACCGATGTGCAGATAGGCGCCAAGACAAACGACGGCGATTACCAATGGGTGCTGTTCCAGAACGTCTCCCTGCGCCCCGGCAAAAACGCCGGCTTCCAAATCATCACCGGCGACCAGGCAAAACCAAAAGACCGCTAGCAATCGTTGGACATTAACTGCTCAACCTTAGTACTACAACGCTATATAATGTGTTGTCGGCACAACATCAAAGCCCCAAAGGGGCGCGATGTAATAGCCCAGGGCATCGCCCTGGGATCCCGAAGCACCCCTACGGCATAAGCCCTGAAGGGGCGAGATAATGCAGAGAATAAGAGTCTGCAAATAAACAACTTGCAACACAAATCAAAATCCTTGTAGCGTTGTAGTATTAGTTCTGTAGGCCGACCGCGGACGCCATTAATCCAGCCCCCGATGTAAAATCGGCGGGTCCTCTTCCAACCACCCTGTGCCTCCACCGCTCCCACCGGGCTGCGACTGTCATTACCGCGAAGGCGGGACACGAAGCGCAACGAAGAGCCCGCCACGGAAATCGCACCGTCACAAACGAATGCCGGGCGTCTGGGTTACCCAAGCGACAGGGCAATCGCAGTGGCATGGGCATCTTGCCCATGACTGAAGCCCCCTGCGTCAGCAGGGGCCCCCTCAGTCCACCCTGTGTTTTCTGCCCCCAACGACTAGAAAGCCCCGCTCGGGGTGGCACCGCCAAGCGAAGAGGCTGTATCAGAATACAGCCTCGCTGCTTGGGGGTGGTTATTGCCCACGATATTGAATCGTGCCGGACTTGCCCCAATTAGATGCGATTGCCCTGACCCAGCCTGGAGCCGCAGTGGAAATGGCACCCGAAAAACCCTATCATGGGTGCTATGACTAAACGTAAACGAGTATTAGTGGCAATGAGCGGGGGCGTCGACAGCAGCGTGGCGGCAGGCCTGCTCGTGCAGCAGGGTTACGACGTGACCGGGGCCTTTATGTGCATGAACCTGGGCCAGCCGACGTCGAATGACTCCTCCGAGAATCCACCAGAGACGCCCAGCCCGCACGACAACGCTGCCGGCCCGTCCAGCGAGCCTGCCGCCACCAAGCCTGCCAACCAGACGTGTTGCAGCCCCCAGGATGGGGCCGACGCCCGCGCCGTGGCCACGCGACTGGGAGCGGGGTTTTTCGTCCTGAACTTCGGCAGGGACCTCCAGACCGTGGTGGATTATTTCGTGGCCGAGTACGCCCGCGGCCGAACGCCCAACCCCTGCGTCATCTGCAATTCGCGGTTGAAGTTTGGCAAGCTGCTTTCGTATGCCCGAGCGGCCGGTATGGACGCCATTGCAACGGGCCATTACGCACGGATCGAGCAGCTGGAGGGCCAGGCCAGGCTGCTACGCGGCGTGGACGACAGCAAAGACCAGTCGTATGCCCTCTTTGGCATTCGCCGTGAAGACCTGGCCAGCGTGATGTTTCCCAACGGCCAGTACACGAAGCAGGAAATCCGCGATTTCGCGCGGCAAATGAAGTTGGCGGTGCACGATAAGAGCGAATCGCAGGAGATTTGCTTTGTGCCCGACGATGATTACCCGGCCTTCGTGGCTGAGCGGGCGCCGGAGCTGGTTCGGCCGGGCAAGGTCGTCAACACCGCTGGCGAGGTGCTCGGTGAGCATCAGGGGGTCTATCGCTACACGATAGGCCAGCGGCGGGGGCTGGGAATCGCCCTGGGTGAGCCGGCCTATGTGGTGCGGATCGACGCGGCGAGCAATACGGTGGTGCTGGGCAACGGTAACGATTTGTTGCGCAAGGAGTTAGAGGTGACGGGAGTGAACTGGCACGCCGATCGGCAGCCGGATGTGGCGTTTGAGGCGATGGTGCAGATACGCTACAACCACCGGGGCGAACGGGCGCTGGTGAGGCCGACGCTGGACGAGGCGGGCGTGCTAAGTCGAGCTTCGATAAGGTTTTACGAGCCAGCACGGGCCGTGACGCCGGGGCAGGCGGCGGTGTTCTACGAGGGCGACGCGGTGGTGGGAGGCGGCTGGATTGAATAAGAGTGAGCAAGGCCGATCGGGTCTGGTGATTCAGCCGGGGGCCCTGGGTGATACGGTGCTGACGCTGCCGCTGGTGCGGCTGGTCAAGGAGCAGCTTCGTCTGGACGAGGTGGTGCTGATGGGCCAGGGCGAGCGGGCACAGCTGCTGGCGGGCCGCAGCGCGGTGGACAAAGCCATAAACATAGATGATGTCGAGCTTTACAAACTTTTTCAGCCCTGTGCCATGTTTGACCTGCCGGTGGGAGATCGGCTGATCGAGGTGTTTCGGCCTTACGAGTTGATCGTGACGTTTCTGGGCGATGACGAGGGGGATTTCGAGCGGAACCTGATTTATACGGGGGCGATTACGCACGCGCTGGACGTGGTGCGACTGGAAAGCAAGGTGCCGGCGGGGGAACAGGTGCATGCGGCGGAATACTTTCTGCGGCAGTGGGTGGAAGACACGCAATTCGATGCGCCAGAGAGACTTACGGATTATCTGGCGGGGCCTTGGCTGTGGCTGGGGGGTGAGGACCTGGAGCGGGGTAGGGCGTTGCTGGCTTCGCAGCGGCTGGCGGAGGATCGGCCGATCGTGGCGGTGCACCCGGGCAGTGGGGGTGTGCACAAGTGCTGGCCTTTGAAGAACTTCTGTCGACTGGGGGCGTTGCTGGCGGATCGAGGCTATCAGGTGGTTTTTGTGATCGGGCCGGCGGAGCGCGAGCGTTGGGGGGCGGAGATCGTGGCGGCGGTCAAGGCGCAAGTGCCTTTGCTGGAAGATGTTAGCCTGGCCGAGCTGGCGGCCGTTTTGGGCTGCTGCGCTGCCCACGTGGGCAATGACAGTGGGGTGAGTCATCTGGCGGCGGCCTTGGGGGTGGGGACGGTGGCGATTTTTGGTCCGACAGAATTGCAGCACTGGCGGCCGCTGGGACCACAAGTGCGCACGTGTCAGGCGGGCCAGCCGGACCAATGGCCTACAGTGGAGGAGGTGCTGGCGGAGGTGGAAGGGTTGGAGGAGAAGGGATGAGGGGAGGTGTCGCTGCGCGACGGGGTTTTATGCGCGGGCAAGATGCCCGCGACACGGGAAGAAGGCACGTTGAACGGGGGCGACGCGGGAAAAAGGCACGTTAAACGGGGGCGGCAGGGCACGCGTTGCGGGTAGGCGATTGGGTCATGTTGGGCCCATAGCAGGGGTGCTGACCAAAGTGCGGCGGGGGGAGGGGGCGTTTTTCGGCGAAAAACGGGGGAACGTGCGCGATCGTGTCGGCGGGGATTTCGAGAAAAATGTTAAGCTGGGTAAGCTGTAGCGGTTATAGCGTGCGCGTTCTGGTCAGCGACCTGCAAAAAGTGGGAAGAAATTGGGGCAAACTGAGCTGTTTTGGGTAGAAAGTGGCACGTTTTGGGGCCAAACTGAGGCGGTTTTGGGGTGGTTTTGAGGGGTGGTTTTCAGGAGTGCGCACGAGGGCAGCTTTCCCAGCTTGCCTATTTTAACAGGCCGACAATGCTCACCGCGGAGACGCGGAGGCCGTGGAGACGAGAAGAAAAGGCAACCGCCGATGACCGGGATTGCGCAGCAGTGATTGGCGGGCACGGCCCGCCCTACGCGCTGGCAGCCGTTGTGCTTTGGTGCGAAGAATGCAGAAGAACACGCTGAAGCGTGAACTCTTACGGCAGAGGTCTTGTGGTGGAAGGGCAATGGTGTTGGAAGCAGGTGCAGCATGGGTAAGAGGACTTACCCATACTACATTCTACATTCTGGGCTATTTCATGGCGCCGCTTTGGGGCTTTTGCTGTTTGGCCTCCGACGAAGTACTCTTGTTTATTTCTATTGAGCAGGCCAGAGGTTTATCACGGCCTGGCCGGTGGAGCTGGACATCTTCAACTTCAGGTTTTTATTGGAGAGGTCCTCAACAAGGTTTATTTTTTCGGACAACTTTTTCGTCTGTTCGTGGGGCTGGCCTACGTAGACCACCGCGACGGCGGGGCTGAACCACTGGCCGGCTTTGACGTCGACGACGTCATCGCATTTGGCGAACGAGAGTTCGCAGATCTGCGCATTGCGCGCCGAGGTACGCGAGCGGTCGAAGGCTGATACAATCTGGAGGCGGAAACGACGTGCCTGGAGGGGTTTGAAGTCGAAGACCTGCTCTTCTTCGGTGTTTTTGGCTGTAAGTTTTCGGATGGAGCGGTAGTGTTTGCCGTCGTCGCTGCAAAGCAGCTCGCATTCGCGTGGGCCGTAATTCGGTCGTGATTTCAGCATTACTCGGGAGATTTCGCGCGGGGTGGGGTAAGTGATCTCAATCCAATCGGGTCGCTGCGGCGACGGACCTTTGGTTGGGTCGTTGCTGTCGTGCGAGACCCACCACGACGATGCATTCCCATCAGACGTATGCTCCAGCGGATACTTGGGATTGGGCTTGTACTTGCTGGTCAACTTGCCCTTGGGCACGGTTGGTTCTTTTCCGGTGAGCCAGAACTTTTCGGCGGGGATATTTTCGGGTAGGGGTTTGGGCGATACGAAGGCCACGTGATCGCTCATGTTGAGCCAGTTTTTTCCGCGGTGCTGAGTCACGGATCCCGGCGATTCGACCAGCCAGCGAGCCTGGAGGGGAAACAACCGTCCCACCGAATAGGTTGTATTGTTCTTGGCATGAAAGATGGCTGAATAGACCGTGGCCTCATCGGGAAGCGAGACCATGGTAATGTACTGGTCGACATCGCTGTTCATGGGTCGTTTGACGGTAACGCGCATGCCCAGGCCGTCGTGCGTGCTCTGGAAGTTATGGAGGCTGGGGTTGGAAACATTGCCATTGACGCCGCTGTGGCGATACCAGGGGAAATAGAATGGCGGGTTGGGGAATGTGTCAATTGCTCCCTTGGGCTTAATGTGTATCGCCTGGCCGTATGGATGCCAGGATACAGTTACGATTTTCTTACTGTTACGATGGATTGCGGCCTTGCTGTCATTATACTTACGCACGCAATATGAATCCGCGGCGGCAACCTCATACGGCGTCGAGGCGCTGGTCCAGTAATTGTGCATCTGCCAACACATCGCAAAGCTGCCAAACACATCGCAGTACCAGTAGAATGCCCGGTAGTTGTCGCGGCTACCACAGAGTCCGTGGCCGTTGTCGATTTGTCGTTTTCGTGCGAACTGGACTGCTCTACTCTCAAAAGCTGAAGCTGCCGGTTCTTGTCTGGCGGTAGCATGCCAAGCGGGATAATAGAGATGCGTTACTTCTTTCAGGGCTCCCCAAGGGTTATAGGCGGCACCCTGGGGATAGACCACGCAGCCATCGGGCAGGAGCAGGATTTTTCCAAGCTCGTCCCACATCTGAGCGTGGCGAAATGAAAAGGCTTGAGGTATGGGGTTGCCGAAGTGTTTATATGCCATTTCCGCCTGGGCCATTCTGCCATACTCGGCTTGGTACTCGGGATGCCATTTATAGTGATTTTCCAGGGTAAAATCGGAAAAGATATTCCAGCCGCTGATCCAGTGGGAAAGCGGATGGCCGTCCACGATGGTCTTATCATCTTTGCTGTCGCCGGGCATAGCGACGGAGTTGATGGCCCATTTTTTGGCCCATTCGTCCCAGGAGGCGGCTCGCGGGTCGGAGGATAGTTTGTTGGCAGCGAGGGCCAGCAGGTTGGAGTTCCACATACAATCCTCGGCGGCGGTCTGCATTGCCCGGGTATAGTAGGCAATGGGCTTCTTGAGGGCGTCGGCTTCATGGCCTAAGACTTCGTCGGCCATAATGATGGTGCTGGAGTCAAGAATGCCTTCCTGGATGATCGTCGCCCAAGCGGCGCCCGTAAATCCCAACGATGCAGTCCAGGAGGGACCTCCCCAGCGGCTCGATTTCTTTTGCGAATAGTTTCTATTCGAAAGGCACAGCGAGCGGATGGTCTTTTCCAGGCGGGACTCTAATGTTGAGCGTGAGATGTTGTATTTAGTGAAAGTGGTCTCTGACGGCCTGCCGGCAAGGAGCACCGCAAGTATGCGACACATATCGCTGTTACTTCGGGCCCACGCATCGCCTTTGCGTTGTTTGACATCGTAATATCCTCCATTTTTTTCCAGTTTATCGGTGTTGACCCAACATTGCTGCTCCATCGGGCCAACAAAATCTTCAATCAGTTGTAGATACAGTTCCTGTCGCTCTTTGGGTGTTATAGTCTCAGCACGAAGCTTGAATTCTTTGGCGTGCTCCTTGGCACCTGCCTGGGCGTTAGTCTGGTGAAAAACTCCTGTCACGAACAAGCATACTGCAATTGCCATACCGATTCTAGTCATAGGGATCTCCTTACTGTGTGCTAGATAGTCACGGGCATTTGATTCTATGGATTGGGCCAAAGGTTTATGACGGCCTGGCCGGTGGAGCTGCACATGGTCAAGTCCAGTTTATTGTTCGAGAGGTTTTCGACAAGGTTTATTTTCTCGGACAGTTTTTTCGTCTGTTCGTAATGCTGGCCTGTGTAAACGACCGCGACGGCGGGGCTGAACCACTGACCGGCTTTGACCTCGAGATCTCCATCGCGTTTGCCGAAATAGAGTTCGCGGATCTGAGCGTTACGGGCCTGGGTGGCTGATCCGTCGAAGGCCGATACTACCTGGAAGCGGAAATGACGTGCCTTGACCGGTTGGAAATGGAAGACCTGATTGACGTTGGTGTTGTTGGCTGTGAGCTTTCGGATGGAGCGGTATTGTGTGCCGTCGTCGCTGCAGAGCAGCTCGCATTGGCGTGGGCCGTACGTCTGTCGCGACTGCAGCATTACCTGGGAGATTTCGCGGGGTTCGGGGTAGGTGATCTCAATCCAATCGGGGCGTTGGGGGGAGGGGCCTTTGGCACGGTCGCCGTTGTCTCCGTGTGAAATCCAGCACGACGACGGGTTTCCGTCGAAGGCATTCTTGAGCGTGTATCGGGGATGGGGCTTGTGCTTGCAGGTCACCTTGCCCCCGAGCACGGAGGGTTTTGTTTCGGTGAGCCAGAACCTGTCGGAGGGGATATTTTCGGGCAGAGGTTTGGGGGAGACGAAGCCCACGTAGTCGCTCATATTCAGCCAGTGAGTGCCGCGTCTCTGAGTAACGGCGCCGCGTGATTCAGGGAGCCAACGAACCTGGAGGGGAAAGAGTTGGCCCACCGAGTAACTGGCATTGTTTTTGGCATGGAAGATGGTGGAATAGACGGTGGCTTCGTTGGGCAGGGACACCACGGTAATATACTGGTCGACATCGCTGGTCATAGGTCGCTTGACGGTGACGCGCATGCCCTGGCCATTATGGGTACTCTGGAAATTGTGCAGGCTGGAGTTGGAAACGGCACCTGTGACGCCGCTGCTACGTTGCCAGCTAAAATAGAAGGGCGGGTCTGGGAAGGTGTCGATCCCTTCCTGGGGCATGATATGGATGGCCTGTCCGCAGGGATGCCAGGATAGGGTTACAATTTTTTCTCTGTTGCGATGGATGCCAATTTTGGCGTCGGGATACTTGCGAACACAATAGGAATCGGCCTCGGCGACGTCATAGGGAACCGAGTCGCTCTTCCAGTTATTGTGAGTCTGCCAGGACAGGGCCCAGCCGGCGACGACATCGCAGTGGTAGCCGAAGTTGAACTTACAGACGCTACCGTTGCCGCGTTTGAGTTGGCGTTTTCGTAGAAACTGTGCGGCTCTGCTTTCAAAGGCGGACGCCTCGCTTTGTCCTCTGGCGGTGGCATGCCTGTTGGCGTAATATAGATGGTTTATATCTTTGTAGGCCCAGTCATTTCCGTGGGGATAGGCGGCGTCGCCGTCGGCCAGGAGGAGGACCTTTCCGAGGTTGTCCCATATCTGCTGGGCGCGAAACGAAAAGGCCTGCGGTATGGGATTGCCGAAGGTTTTGTATGCCATTTCCGCGGCGGAGAGTCTGCCGTACTCAAGGTTATATCCCGGATGAACGAAGCCGTGATTTTCGAGGGTGCAATCGGCATTAATGTTCCAGCCGGACACCCAGTAGGCAAGTGGGTGGCCGTCCACGAGGGTCGTATTGTCTTTACTGTCGCCGGGCATAGCGACCGAGGCGATGGCCCATTTTTTTCCGCCCATGTCCCAGGAGGCGGCTCGCGGGTCGTCGGGGAGTTTGTTAGCGGCAAAGGCCAGTACGGGGGCGTTCCAGGTGCCGTCTTCTGCTCCTGTGTTTCCGGGTTTATAGTAATGAATGTTTCTTTTGAGGAGGGCGTCGGCTTCATGGCCCAGGACTTCCTTCCACATGGCGATGGTGTCGTCTCGCAGGATAGCTTCCTGGAGGTGCGCTGCCCAGGCGGTGCCTATACATCCCAAGGATGCCTGCCAGGCCGGTCCACCCCATTTTCGGCCCGTTTTTCCCGAATAGTTTTTGTTGGACAGGCACAGCGAGCGGATAGTCTTTTCGAGGTGGGACTCCAGCTGCGCGCGGGGGATGTCATGGCTGGTGAAGGTGCTCTGAGAGGGCCTGCCGGAGAGCAGCACGGCCAGGGCCCAGCACAGATTGCTGTTGCCGCGTTCCCAGATAACGCCGCTGCCTCGGGCATTGTAGTATCCGCCGCCCTCTTCGAGTTCATTGGTGTTGACCCAATACTTCTCTTCTGCCCAGCCGATAAAGTCTTCAATTAACTGCAGGTAAAGCTCCTGTCGTTGGGCGGGCGCTAAGGTTTTCGGAGAAGGTCGAAACTCGGCGGGGGCAGGTTGTGGCTTTCTGGGTACGCGATGATCTGGATCCCAGTACGATTGTGAGAGGGATGAACTACTACTTACCGGAGGATGTAGCGTTGAAAGGCGCGTGTGGCATTGACGCAGACTTTGATGTGCGTCGAAGAGCCGTGTCGCGTCAGTACTGCTATACAGTCATGAATGGTGGGACGCGCTCTCCTCTGAATGAGAGAATCGCGCTCAGGGTCAGGCA
>CAYNXW010000066.1:0-10456 GCA_964401265.1 uncultured Pirellulales bacterium
GCAAGTGTCGGTAGCGGGGGCAGGGGTGTTGTGGCAGCAGCAGGGGGGATTAGGGATTTCGGTGGTGGTGTTTGGTTGGTTGGTGGTTTCGCCGTGGCGGTGAGGATGGCTAGGTTCGGTGAGGTTGACGAGGATGCCGCCGACGAGGCCGCTGACGAGGGCGCTGACGACTTTGAAGAGTGCGAAGGGCAGGCCGAGGAAGGAGGCGCTGACGAGGATGGAGTCGAGGCCTGTTTGCGGGGTGCTGATGAGAAAGCCGGCTGCGGCGCCGTCGGAGGCGCCGTCGCGTTTGAGGCCTATGGCGGTGGGGATGACGCCGCAGGAGCACAGCGGCAGGGGGACGCCGACGGCGACGGCTTTGAGTACGCTGCTGAATCGTCGTCGGCCGAGGTGGCGGCGGATGAAGGATGTGGGCAGCAGGACGTGGAGCACACCGGCCAGGAGCAGGCCAAAGAGCAGCCAGGGGGCCAGTTCGAGGAGGATGTCCCAGAGGGCGTTGAGGTAGTTGTGTATCATGTCCATGCTCCCTGTCGGGGGAGGGCGAGCCGTGGGCGTGAGGGTTTTCATTGGTGCAGCCGTCATAAGATGGTAGAGAGCCGGCCAGGGCAGGTCAAATACGGCAAGAGAGAAGAAAAGATGTAAAGGTCAAAGTGCAGAATTGAGGTGTCGCTTTGGGCGACGGTTGTTTAGATTCTGGATTCCCGCGTGCGCGGGAATGACAGCGGTGTCGCTGCGCGAGGGTGATTTAAGAATGAATGGCGGGCACGGGCCGCACTACGCTTGCTAGAATTGCCTCTCGGGGAGCCTATTTGACGTAGTAGCCGGACACTCTCCATGTATTGTCTTTGTCCATCATAGGTGTAACGGTCTCAATGGCGGTTTTCTTGTTCTCGAAGCTGCTGCTGAATTGGACAATAACATACTTGCCGTCTGGTCCACCGGGAACGGACGTTGTGTACTTTGTGGACTTGATCTCCCTGGAAACAAGTGCCCCTAGAGGTTCTCTAGCAGCTTTGATGGTCTGCAACCATTGCTCCTGCGGGACAGCCGCTCTGAAGTACTCGGCAGCCTGTTGCCAGCTTTCGAGGTTCTTGCCGCCATCTACGAGAGCAAGCCAATCCTGGGCAGTTTGCGCGGCTAGTTGCTCAGCCTCCGGATTGCTCTTGGGATCCTTGGAGCATCCAGGAACTACAGTGGCACCAATGACTATAACGACGAGAGCAACAAGAGTTTTTTGGAGGTTCATCATTACAGTTTCCTTTTGTTGAGCTTTCTTATAAACCGACCCGGCTGCCAGAGGATGGTTCAGCCGGGCCGGGTGATCGACGTTCCTGGTTGGGCGGGCTATTTTGATGCTGGTCGTTGGGGCCTGTTGGGTTTGGGTGGGGTTGCGTCGGGTTTGGGGGTTGGGGTGTTGTCATTGGGTTGGGTCATCTTGCCGAGGTAGTCGGGCAGTTGGACGCCGGCCATTCCGGTGACGTCCTGGAGGGGTGGGATGGCTTTGATGAGGCCTGACATGAAGTTGGCGGTGGAGGAGCCGTTTTTGCCGTCGCCGGAGTCCCAGACGGTGACCTTGTCGATTTTGATGTTCTTGATGGCTTCGACCTGCTGGGCGACGATTTCTTCGATTTTTTCGATCATGAGCAGTGTGGCGGCGGCGCGGGCATCGCCGCTGCAGCTCTGGACGAGGGCGGTGTAGCCGGCAGCCTTGCTGTCGAGGACCTGGCGGATACCCTTGGCTTCGGCTTCGTAGCGGGCCAGGGCAGCGTCGGCGGCGCCTTTGGCTTCGCGTCGGCGTTTTTCGGCTTCGGCCTCGGCGGCGATTTCGACTTTTTGTTTGTCGATTTCCTGCCGGACGATTTCCTGGGCACGGAGGCGTTCCTGCTCGGCGAGGTACTGGGCTTTTTGGATTTCAACTTGAGCTTCGCGTTTGGCGACTTCGCCTTGTTGGAGGGCTTCGGCTTCTTTGACGGCCAGCACGGCGTTGACGTCGGCGATATCGGCCTTGGCTTTGTTTTCGCCACCGACGGCTTGTGCTTCCTGCTGCTGAACGTAGATTCGGCGGTCGGCTTCGGCGGTTTTGCGTCCCTTTACGGCTTGTGCTTCGTTTTCAGCGACGCGGACGGCTCGTTCACGGTTGGCTTCGGCTTCACCGATGGCGCCGAGTTTGTCCTGGTCGGCGACGTCGACCTTGGCGCGGTTGACGGCCTCGGAGGCGGCTTTTTTACCGATGCTGTCGATATACATGGATTCGTCGGTGATGTCGGTGATGTTGACGTTGATGAGGTAGAGGCCGATCTTGTTGAGTTCGGGCTCGACGTTTTTGCGGATGGATTCGAGGAAGCTTTCGCGGTCCTGGTTGATCTGTTCGATGGTGAGCGAGGCGACGGTCAGACGGAGTTGGCCGAAGATGATTTCCTTGGCCATTTCCTCGATTTCACGTGGGGGCAGGCGCAGGAGGCGTTCGGCGGCGTTTTGCATGATGGCTGATGTGGTGCTGATGCCGACGGTGAAGGTGCTGGGCACGTTGATGCGGATGTTTTGGAGCGACAGGGCGTTCTGCAGGGGGATGTTGATGGTCATGGGGGTCAGGCTGAGGTAGGCGTAGTCTTGTACGAGGGGCCAGACGAAGGTGCCTCCGCCGTGGATGCAGCGTGAGGACTGGTCTTTGCCGACGCGCCCGTAGACGACCAGGATGCGGTCGGAGGGGCAGCGGCGGTAGCGGGAAGCGAGAAAGAGGATGCCGCCGAGGATGACGACGACGAAGGCGACGACAGCAAGGATCCAGAGTTCGTTTCCGGCAGCCAGAATGCTGGTGAGATTCAAAAGGGCAGTATTCATGCTTGGGCCTCCTTATTCGGTTGGTGTTGATCTACTGTTTTGACGACGAGGACATTGTTGGCTCCGAGGGCGACGACCTGGACGCGTTGGCTGGTCTTGATGTCGACGGGCCCTTGGGAGACGGCGTCGAAGATTTTGAGGTGGTTCTGGACGTTGATGCGGACCTGGCCGGTGCCGTCTGGGGGGATGTGCAGATAGACGTCGCCCTTTTGGCCTATGGCGTTTTGCATGACGATGTTGCCGCTGGACTGGAGATTGCTGGCGGCGTCGTAGATTTCCTTGAGGATGTAGACGCTGCCGAAGCCTGCCGCCAGTCCGCCGAGCAGTGCCCAGGGTGGAGCGAGCTCGCTCTGGCGCAGCATGGCGAGTCCGACGATGCCGAACATCATGGCGAATGCGGTTATCCCCTGAAATGACAAGGCTTTAAAGCTCAGGTCGGTGTCGCTGTCGAAATCGGCGCCGTCCCCCACGTCGGGGGCGTCGACATCGACGTCGAAGTCGGCATCGAAGTCCATATCGCCGGCGTCGCTGTCGCCACCGACGAATTGCAGGATGAGCCTGATGACAAAGAGCAGGCCTCCGACAGCGGCGCAGACGGCAAAGAATTTTTCCAGGCTGCTGTAATCGCTTAGAAACGCGAGCATATCACGACCCTCCACCAAGTGAATAAACCTATATTACAGGGTGATGCCGGCGGGCCGCAAGTAGTAAATGGGTGCGGATCGTCCGGCGGTCAATTCTGCCTGGTTGGTACTCCTGCTATATAGTCGCGGGGGACGGCAGGGTATTTCAGGAAAAATGACGGGGAGGGACAAATTGCATGATAAACGCAGCGGTGCGGGGGCGGCTCTGCTGTCGCTGGCAAGAAAGACCGGCAGAAAACGCGTAAGAGTCCACTCTCCAGCGTGTTGTGTTGCCTTTAGCACACTAGAGTGTGAACTCTTACGCAAACGGTAACTTGTGGACTATTGGGGTCAGTGGATGACGCCGCCGGCGACGGTGTCGGTGTCGCGCATGAGGACGAATCGGCCCATTTCGGCGACCTGCTCGAAGGGGTCCATACAGATGTAGTCGTCGGCTTTGAGGGTCAGGCGGGCGACTTCGGTTTCGAGGAGCTGGTCGGCGTCGTCGGCGAGCACTTCGAGGCTGGACGAGTTGATGCGTTCGCGGATCTTCTTGACGGAGCAGGTCACTTGCTGGGTGGCGCACTTGAGCTGGAGTTTTTCGCCTTTTTCGAGCGGCTCGGGGCTCATCCAGAAAACGGTGGCAGTGATGGTGTTGCTGATTTGAGGCAGGGCGTCGGCGGGGCAGATGACTTGGCCGCGTTTGAGACCCTGCATGGCGGCTTTGTCCTTGAGGACGAGGCCTATGGATTCGCCGGCGACGCCGCGGTCCTTCTTGCCATCGAGGATTTTGACGTAGTCGATTTGTGCGGATTTGCCCAGCGGCTGGACGCTGACCTTCTGGTCGGGCGTGACGGTTCCGCTGGCCATGCGGCCGACGAGCACCTTTTCGCCCTCGATGTCGTAGACGTCCTGGACGGGGAAGCGCAGCACAGCGGCGTCGGCGGCAGGCAACGGTTCGAGGCGGTCGAGGCCTTCGAGCAGCGAGGGGCCCTGGTACCAGGGCATTTGCTCGGTGCGTTGGGCGACGTTATCGCCGAGCCGGGCGGAGATGGGGATGACCAGCAGCGGTTCGAGGCCGAACTGGGCCAGGCGGGCGATGATGTCGCTTTCGACCTGTTGGAAGCGGGCCTGATCGTAGTCGACGAGGTCCATCTTGTTGACGACGACGAGCAGTTGCTTGATGCCCAGCAGGCTGAGCATGTAGGCGTGGCGGTGGGTTTGTTCCTGGAGGCCCTCTTCGGCGTCGACGAGCAGCAGGGCGGCCTCGGCCTGGGTCGAGCCGGTAATCATGTTCTTGATGAACTCCTTGTGGCCCGGCGCGTCGATGATGACATAGTGACGTTTGGCGGTGCGGAAGAAGATCTGAGCGGTGTCGATGGTGACGCGGTTCTTGCGCTCTTCTTCGAGGTGGTCCATGACAAAGGCGAATTCGGGAACGCCGTCGGCTTCTTCGCTGGCCAGGCGGACTTCTTCCATCTTGTCCGGCGGCAGGGAGTTGGTGTCATAAAGCAGTCGGCCGATCAGGGTGCTTTTGCCGTGGTCCACGTGGCCGACGGCGACGAATTTCAGGTCCTCACGCATGGGATTCGTTCCTCTCGTTATAATTCAGATATCAAAATGCAAAGTTAATGTGTTGCCTGCGGCGATGGTTGTTTTAACACGGGCAAGATGTCCGTGTCACGATTACATGTAGCCCAGCGCACGGAGTTTTTGCATGGTGTAGACGTTCTCTTTGTCCTGGGCGCGGCCTGCTCGTTCGGAGGTGGTGGTGTGCTCGAGTTCGTAGATCAGTTCGTCGATGTTGGAGGCGTCGGAGTCGATGGGCGAGCAGCAGGTGGTGCAGCCGATGGAGCGGTAGCGTTTGCCGTTGCGGGAGAAGTAGAGGTCGGTGATGGGCACGTTTTCGCGGCGGAGGTACTTCCAGATGTCGACCTCGGTCCAGCCGAGCAGGGGATGGACGCGCATATGGGTGCGTTCCTCGGCCTGGCTCTTGTACTGGTCCCACAGTTCCGGCGGCTGGTCCTGGTAGTTCCACTTGAAGCCTTCGTCGCGGGGCGAGAAGAAGCGTTCCTTGGCGCGGATGCCGTGCTCGTCGCGACGGATGCCGAGGAGCAGGGCGTCAAAGCCGTGTTTGGCGATGGCCTGCTTGAGGGCCTCGGTCTTGAGGGCGTTGCAGCATTCGAGCTTGCGGTCGGATTTCATGCCCGCGGCGAGTGCTTCTTCGTTGCGGGTAACGACCAGGTCCAGGCCCCACTTCTTGCTGTATTCGTCGCGGAACTGGTACATCTCCGGGAACTTATAGCTGGTGTCAATGTGCAAGGCGGGGAAGGGCACCTTGCCGAAGAAGGCTTTTCGAGTGAGCCAGACCAGGGTGGTCGAGTCCTTGCCGATGGACCAGAGCACGGCGAGGTTCTTGTAGTGATGGTAGGCTTCACGAATGATGTAAATACTTTGGCTTTCCAGTTCGTCGAGTTTATCCACGCTTAAGACTCCTTTTTATGCAATGATTAACAAATTTCTATGGGGGTGATGGCTTGTCCCTGCCCGTCCATGTCGGCCGGTGGCTCGACGCCGAGGCGTTGCAGGATGGGCCGGGCGAGCATGAGGATTTCGAGGTTGTCGTTGGGTACGGGCACGTCGCGGGCAATGAGGAAGGCGTCGTGGTAGGTGTGCATGCCTTCGAGGGCGGTTTGTTGGAAGCGGGTGCTACCTGCCAAACCAAGTTTGAGGTCATAGCCGTCGTGGGGGATGGCGATCAGGTCGGCGGCGCGGCCGAAGACGCCGTCATGGCGGGCGGCCTCAGCAGGAGCGACGGCGCCGGGGCCTGCTGTGCCGCTGGGCCAGTAGAGTTCTTCGCGGGTGAGCACCTTCTTAATGGCTTGCCGGCCGGTGTTGGGGTCCTGCAGGGCCAGCAGATCGGCGGTCAGGGCATGGCGAGTCTGTTCGTATTCCTCGGCGGGTACGATGCCGCCGGGTTCACGACCCTTGAGGTTGATGAATACCCGGCCCGGAATGAGGCAGTAGGCGCGTGACTTGGTCGGGTTGATGCTAAGCGGATGCGCGATCGGGTCGGCCGGTGTCGTCCAGCCGGTCTCGATGAGGTAGCGTGAGAGTTGCACTTCCTGCTCGATGGGGCAAAAGCCATGGTCGCTGAGGATGAGCAGTGGCGTGTCGTCGCCGATGCGTTCGAGCAGTTGGCCCACGTATTCGTCGACGCGGCGGTAGTAGCGACGAAACGCGGGGGCGAAGTGGGCGTCATCTTCCTGGAATTTGGTGAGCAGGAAGTGGTTGATGCGGTCGGAGCCCATGATGTGCGTATGAAAGAAGTCCCACGAGTCGCTCTCGAGGAAGTGGAACATGGCCTGCATGCGGCGGTCGAGGGTGACGTCGAGGTCGCCGAGCATGACGTTTTTGTCCTGACGAGCGAGCTGGGCGTCCGAGTCGATGCGGTAGTCGATGGACTTGAGGTAGTTGCCGACGGAGGCGGGGTAGGCCACCTTGTCGAGGGTGGGCGAGAGGAAGCCGCCAATGAGGACGCCGTTGACGGGACGCGGCGGGTAGGAGGCGGGCACGTTCATGCCGAACACGCGTTTGTCGGCCTGGCTGAGGATGTCCCAGATATGGGGGACAGCCATGTGTCGGCCATTGGGGAAGTCCAGGTCGTAGCTGCCGGGCCGGCGGTCGATGAAGCCGAAGATGCCGTGCTTGCCGGGGTTGCAGCCGGTCATGTAGCTGGACCAGGCGACGCAACTGACAGTGGGCTGCACCGAGCGCATCTGGTTCAAGCCGTTCTGTTCGATCAGGCGGGCCAGGTGAGGCATGTCGCCTTCGTTGGTGAGCTGGTGCAGCAGCCCCAGCGGGACGCCGTCAATGCTGAGGACCGTGAGTTTGACGTGTTGTTTAGCCATGAGACTCCCTTGTGGTTGTGTCAGGGTTTCTTGGTAGTCTTCCCCAGGTTACGTAGTTCCAGGCACGTTCGTGGCCGTAATAGAGGATCAACTTGAGCACGACCTCTACGGCACCGACTTCGAAGGAAAGGGCCAGCTTGTGGGTAAAGGCGTATACCAGGCTGATGGTGGCCAGAGTGGCAAGGCACCTCCAGGCGAGACCTTTGACGACGCTGCGGAGGTGGCTATCGTACGAATCGGTTTTCGGTTGGGCCATGTTAAGGGCTCGCCTTGGCTGTTCAGCTCTTAGCTGTGGGTGTGTTAAGTCCTGTGTGCCGGCCTTGCGTTTGTTGCCGGCGTCTGCCATAGTCAGGTACGGAGCAGGTTGCGGTTATTTGCTTTCGCCCACTTCCAGTTGGCCGGTGAGCACGTTGTCTTGGGGGTTGCTTTCGGCGCAAGGGGTGTGGGGCACGATCTCGATGACATAGTTGTAGGTGCCGGGTTTGAGGATGCTAAGCTGCCATACGTCGGGGTTGGCGCTGTAACTGATCTGTTCGTCGACGGGGATGTCAGCATGGCCGGGACCGGCAAAGACTTCCTGGTCGTCGACGCTGAGGACGACAGAATACTGGCCGGCGCGGACCGGATGAGGACCTTTGTTGGCGATGACACAGGTGAAAGGCAATGGTTTGTCGACGGTGACGGACCCGCCGGCGAGGGAGGTCTCTTTGCAGGTCAGGTCGAAGCCACCGTTGATGAGCGCGTTGAGTTCAGCTTGGAGCTGAGCCGGGGTTTCAGGCGTAAAGCCGACGTGGACCTGCCTGACCTTGCCGTCTTTGCCGATGACCACGGTTTGGGGGATGCCTTTGACGCCGTAGTCCTGGCTGAGCTTGCGGTCGGTGCCCGTGAGCAGCACGGTGACGTCGAGTTGGTTCCCATCTAAAAAGGAGCGGACGTCGGCAGCGGACTGGCCCAGGTTTACGGCGTAAAAGACGACACCGTGTTTCTTGAATTGGCGAGCGACGCTGCTCATGGCGGGCAGGGCGTCTCGGCAGGGTTTGCACCAGGTGGCCCAGAAGTCGAGGATGACGATGTTCTTGTGATGATGATCGGCCAGGGAGATGGCTTTGCCGTCAAGCGTTTTGAGGGTAAAGGCGGGGGCATCCTGGTCGAGCAGGGGGTGATGGGGCTGGCTTTCCGGGGTTTGCGAGAACTGCTTCACTTCGCGGGCACCGGCCGGGGGCGTAAAGGAGAAGGTGTCGTCGTTGAGCGGGGCCGGCGTACGCCAGGTTGACATCTGCCATGTTCGGCTCACCTCGAACGGGAAATCTTTGGCGAAATCCTCACGCTGCTTGAGCAGTTCCGTTAGATCGAGCGACATAAGCAGCGGCAGGCGTTGGTCGCCCTGGCTGATCGAAAGCTGCCAGGTCAGGGGCCCTTGCCGCAGGGCGATTTTTTCCGCCAGGGTGTTGTTCGAGTCGGCCTGTTCAAGATAGTCGATGCCTTCCACGCCGTCCATGAGACTCTTGCAGGGTTCGGCGGAGAGCAGGGTCGGGCCCAGAGGGGTGATGGAGGCAACGATCTGGGTGACGCGGGGGTCTTTGTTGAGGAGTGTGTCGAAATCGGCGGGGACGGGTTCTTTGGTGTATTCGTGGAGAGTGGGCAGGTAGATCCAAAGGAACTGGCCGTCAGAGACGACGGTGGGGCCAAAGAAACCCTTGGTAGGGATCAAGGCCAGGCGATTCGGTTTTGCGACGACGATCCGGTAGGTTTCGAGAAAGCTCTGTCGGATCTGATCCTGCCGGTTGACGCCGGCAAAGGTGAGCTCCATCTCAAAACTGGCCAGATCCGAGATTTCGCTGCACAGGGCCTTGATCGCGTCGCCAGCGGGGCCTTCGAGGGCGACTGGTTTTGGGGGGGCTTGTTGTGCGGTGACGGGGCAGATGGTTAGTGAGGCCAGGGCCAGCATTGCTGCCCACATCAAATTGGTAAGGTTTCTGGGCGTGGTCATGTTCTTTTCCTTTGCAGTTTGTGAGTTCCGGGCCAACCAGTATGTTTCGTTCCCAGCGGTGCGATGGGCATGCCTCTTGGGGCGTCGCACTACCTATAAGGACCCTTTTGGCTTCGCCTGGTTGGTAGGAACTGACGACGGGCTGTCGGCGGTCGGGGCGGCGGGCCCGTCGAGGTAGCCTAGTGCTTCAAGACGTCGTTGGACGCGCCCGAGATCGTCGGGGTCGGTCGGGGCAGCGTGGCTGGCCACCAAGTCACGCAGCACATAGACCACAAAGTCGGTCACGGAGTTGTAACCCGAGTCGGCGATGGCTGCGGCGATCTTATCGTAGAGTGGGCGCGGGATCTTAATGGTGACTTTGTTGTTGCCTTTGGCTCGGCTGATGGCCATTTGTCTACACTCCTATAGCACTCCTATTAGAGTGTACTATTTTTGCCTCGATGTCAAGGGAGATTGTTGACAAGAGCCTTTTTTGCTGGCGTCAAAGATTTAAGTGTATATTTGTTAATGCTTTACAGCCGCAAAACCCGTTTGGCTCACGTGCCGAGTCTCCTTGGGATGGGGTCGCTACTTGACAGATGGGGGCGGTGTTTGCTAGGTTGTGCCGGCCTCTATTGACCGTGGTCGTCCGTGTTGAAGGCGGGCATTCATGCAATCCCATGCTCAGCAACGAAAGGCTTTTGGCTATGGCAATTCAAGACTGGTCCGAAGAGATCATCATGGTGGAACTGAAAGACGATCCGGACTTCACGGACGAAGTCGGGCAAGTCATCGAGCGAGTGGAACGTGAGCCCAGGGACGTCGTACTCAACTTTTCCCAGGTGAAGTTTCTCAACTCCTCGAATATCTCGCGACTGCTCAAGCTGCGCAAGGTGTCCGTAGACCAGAAGCGTCGTCTGGTGCTTTGTGCGATTCCGGTACAGGTATGGGGCGTGTTCCTGCTGACAGGCCTGGACGCCGTTTTCAGTGTGGCCGAGGACACCGCCTCAGCCCTGGCGGGGTTGCAGATGCGATAGGGGGCGGGGGCGTTCTGCTAAAAAAAAGCCCGATCACTTCCATTGTGACCGGGCAATGCACCGCATGAATGGGCG
>CAYNXW010000067.1:0-10364 GCA_964401265.1 uncultured Pirellulales bacterium
TCACTTCGCCCCCTCCCCTTCAATATCCTTATACCACGCCTCCCCACGAACGCTCTCCAGATCCGAATCCTCTTCCGCGTGTTCTCGTGTGACCAACGCCCCAGCACCCTCACCCACCTCAAGCCATTTCCTGCAACCCTCCTTATCGTTCCGCACACCCGATATACACGCCAGATTGTACGCCCCGGCCGCCTTCTTCAACGCCGCTGCTGCTCCACACCTTTCCGCCCCCATCCGCACCTCTCCCGCTCTTCGCTCCTGCCTCCTGACTGCTCAAATCCCGCCCAAAAAACTATTCGCCTCTTGGTGCCTTGGCGTCTTTGCGGTGATTTCGCCACCCTGTCAAGATAGGCAAGCTGGGCAATATAGATTTGTGCGCACTCCTGAAAATACCCCCTCAAAAACAGTCCAAAACCGCCCCAAAAGGCACCAAAAAGCTCTCACTTTTGCCTAAAACGACCCAACTTCTTCCAAGTTTTTCCCCGTTTTTGACAGTCGCTGCCTGAAATGCGCACGCTACAATCGTTACAAACTACCCATCTTAACAGATTTTCTGCAATCGCCGCCGACAGAATCGCGTACGCACCCCCGTTTTTCGCCCGGAATCAGCCCCTCCCTGGTACGCACTTTGGTCAGCACCCCTGCTATGGGGCCTGCCTTAGCCCCCCTGGCCAGAGCCAGCTGCCCCTCAGACCCCGCCGGGCAAGGCCTTCTCCCTGGTCAAATCGCATCACCTCCCGGTAAGGCAGGGCGCCGGGCCTTCAGCGTGGCCTCAAAGGTGACTCGTTGGACACCCCAGAATGTCTGGCGCAGGCGCAGGCACGTCAGCACCACGGCATCGCCGGGTTTGGTCTTTTCGAGTACAAGACCCAGTCTGTCGATGTTTTCGACCGGTTGGCCATTGACGCCCAGAAGAACGTCACCGCGGGCAAGGCCGGCATCGTCAGCGGGAGCCGATTGTTCAATGGCCAACACAACCACGTTGTCAGGCTGGACCAGACGGCCATATTGGCCGGCACTCTGGCTGGTCAACGCCGTGACCTGGAGGCCCAAGAGATCGCGTATCAGCCGGCGACCGTCGGGTTTGGGCCGTTGCTTCAGGACCAGTCGCACTCTCCGTGTAGACGCATCCGACTTGTCACCATGCGGACGAATAACCTCGATATCTACGCTGGCGCCGTTGGGCTGCTCCAGCAGCAGCAGGTTGAATTCGATAGCGGAGTGAACCGATTCGCCGTTGACCGCAAGGATAATATCACCGATTTGCAGCCGGGCCCGCGCGGCGCCGCTGGCGGCCCGAACACGGGTCACTTCAAGACGGACCGCATGATCGTCAAAGAAGGCAGAGGTGGCACCGGTGGCGGCGTGTTTATCGGGAACGTGTTTCTCCAGCGTTATTTCAGAAACCTCCAGGCCCAGGTTGATGCGGCGGACGTCTTCGAGCTGGTTTTGCAGGGCGCGGGCCAAACGCTGACGGACGTTGTCGATGGGGATGGCAAAGCCGATGTTCTGCGCAGCACGCCGGATGGCGGTGTTCATTCCAATAACGTCGCCGTTGATGTTGAGCAGCGGGCCGCCGGAATTGCCGGGGTTGATGGGCGCGGAAATCTGCAGCAGGTTGTCGAAGTTGACGTCGCCGGCTTCGAGGTCGCGGTGCTGGGCGCTGATGATGCCGTCGGTCAGAGTGTGCTGATAGCCGAAGGGGTTGCCAATGGCCAGAACGGTTTCGCCAATCATAAGGTCGTCGCTACGGCCGAGTGTTACGGTGGGCAGGGGTTTGTCCGCCTTGATCTTGAGCAAGGCGACATCGGAGGTGGGACTGATCACGACAGGCTGGGCCTGGTAAGACGTGCCGTCGTTGGAGCCGACGACGATTTCGCCGGCCTGTTCGACGACATGGGCGTTGGTGACGACATAGCCCCGTGAGTCGATGATGAAGCCAGAGCCTAGAAAGGGTCTTTCGCGGGGCTGGCGGGGGGTAAAGAACCAGTCTTCGAGGTCCCAGTAGAAGGCTTCGTTGCGGGCGAGCTGTTTGCCGGTGATGGTGACGACGGCGTCTTTGGCTTTATCGAAGGCCTCGACAATGGGAGTGCGGCGGTCGTAGGGCGCGTCGGCGCAGGCCCAGGGAGCCATTGAGGCAAGCGAGAGAGCGGCCAGCAGAGCCGGGCCTATCAGGCCAGGCCTCGGGCTCGAGTCCTTTGGATTATCCATGCTTTCATCCTTCCGCTAAGTCAACACCTCAAACGAAACGTCCACCTTCCGGGCTATAAGGTATGAGCCGGCTGGCGGGCTTGTCATACACGACCACCAGGAGATTATAAGCGGGCGGGGCGGACATTTCACCGGTTTTCGTCTTCCAGCGGCTCAGGGCACGAGCAGTTCATCAGGGATAAGCAGCGATGTCTGGGCATTGGCGACCGTGCAGCTCGTCCGCCAGGCAAACAAGGTTGCCGCGTGAGGCGAGGCGACCCAGGCGCTGGATGAAGGTGTTGGGGCTGATAAAGCCCCATGAGGTAAAGATATTTCGCCTTATTGGACGATATGAGAGTACAGTAGGTCTTTTTCGGGTCGGAAGTAGTCTTTTTTGACGTAAGGAGTCTGCGATGAGTGAAGAGATGATGTCGGCACAAGAAACGACACCACAGGCGATGATGCCGCACCGAGGGACGATGATTCTGGTTTTTGGGATACTGGGGATCGTCTGTTGCCTGATTTTCGGTATTCTAGCCTGGGTGATGGGTAACAAAGACCTGCGGGAGATGGACGCCGGAACGCGCGATCCGAGTGGGCGGGGTCTGACCCAGGCAGGAAAAATCTGTGGGATCGTGGGCGTGGTGCTCCAGATCGTGGGCTTCCTTTTGAATGTGCTCTTTGGTGTCGGGGCGGCCTTGATTGGCGCCAGTGCCCAGCAGGGAGGCTATTGAGGCAGGATGAAGGCACGGCTTGTTCGGGTGGGGCGCTGGCCCCGGTGGCCTATGTGGGCGCTGGGGGTGGGCCTGCTATGGGCGAGTCTGGCAGTAGGCAGCCTGGCGTTAGGCAGAACCGTAGGGATATCGGGGCCCCAGTGCCTGTTCAAACGCTTGACCGGAGTGGCCTGTCCGACGTGCGGGGCGACGCGAGGGTGCCTGGCGCTGCTGCGGGGGCAGGTGGCGGCGGCCTGGCTGTGCAATCCGCTATTGTTTACCGTGGCCGGGCTCACCGCCGCGTGCCTGACGGGGCGCCTGGTGTTCGGCCGACAGGTGACGCTGGAGCTGACCAAGGCTGAGCGACGCGTGGCCGTGGCAGCGCTGCTGAGCGCGTTTCTGGTCAACTGGGGCTATGTAATACGTTACGTGGGCTAAGGCTGATTGAGCCGCGAATCGGTGCTCTCCAGGCGGCGGGACCTTCAGAGAGAGAAAACCGTTTTTTGGTCATTTTTTTCGCTTGCTTTTTGTGCGCATCTGGATTAAATGGACTGTCTGTTCGGTCGACAGGCCGGACAGAGCGGGCTTGATGGCTCGCTGAATAACGCACCCAGTAGTGCACCTGGGGCCGTAGCTCAATTGGATAGAGTATCGGACTGTCGATCCGAGGGTTGCGGGTTCGAGTCCCGTCGGCCTCGCGTTATAAGTTAAACGCTGTCAGGCACTTATGTCTGGCGGCGTTTTTCTTTTTGCGCCGATGGGGCCAGCACAGAGCCGGGGGGATTCGCTTTATGCTCAGCCACTGGGGGTGTTTTGCGCCGGGGGGTGTTTTGCGATGGCAGGCGAAAGGGGCTTTGTGGGGGAGCATGACACTGGCGTGCTATTCGGAGTTGGGGCGATCCGCCATTCTCTGCCAGTCTCTGACGTCATAGAAGCTGGTTTCGTTTCGCTGTAGAACGAGGTAGCCGGTAGAATGGTTGTTTTGGAGGTATCGACTATGGCGGACAAGCGGTATGAACTGGCCGACCAGAAGGCGGTGGTCGAGGCGATTCGGCACCTGGGGGAGGCGGATCTGCGGTATTTGAATCGTCTGATCGTGGAGCGGCTCAAGCTGATCTCGCAGGCGCGGAGCACGGCGATGCTGGCGCAGTTCAGTGTGGGTGATCGGGTGAGCTTTCGGGCGTCCAGCGGGGAGGATAAGGCGGGGGTGATTCTTCGGCTGAACAAGAAGACGGCGTCTATAGCGACCGATGACGGGCAGCGGTGGAATGTGCATCCGGGATTCCTGCAAGCTGCGGGTCGGCCGGAGCAGATGAACGGGGACGGGCAGCGATAGCGTGGCCGTTGAACTGCCTCGATGAAGCAAGTCAAGAGGAGAGGGGCCATGGCGGCTGGACGCTTTTCTGGACTTTAACGGACGTGATATTCTAATGCGCGTGTGCAAGATTTCGTATAAGTTGGCGCAGGAGCACGCGTGTGGCGAGTTCGACACACATGAGGCCCGTCGTCGTGAGTTGGAGGCCAGTACGCCCAGCATCGCTTTTGACAAGGCAGTGGAAGAAGTCAAACGGCTGGAGAGTAAGGCGTCATCTTTACCGAAGCAGAGGCGCCATCGGCACAGCCGTGGCGGATCTGAGGGGGAGTAACCTTGGCAGGGACGACTGGTTTGGCTTGATGATGGTGTGGGGGCGTTTCATTGCAGGCTTAGTTCTGGTTGGGAGGTGGGGGGTATTTGACGGGTGGGTAATCGTGTTGTCGGGCGAGGTTTTTCCAGGCGTGTTGGCCGTAGACGCCGGCGGTGGAGGTATCGAAGGGTTCAAAGCCGATCTGGAGGGCGGGGGAGTTTTCGCGGAGGCGGAAGTCGAAGTTGGCGGGGTCAACGAAGCCGGGGTCGGCGATGATGGAGTGTTGGTCTCGGCCCAGTTTTTGCCAGGCGGCAAAGTCGAGGCCGGCGAAGTCGAGGGGTAGATCGGCGGTGCGGAAGTAGCAGTTGTGGTCCATGTCGATGTTTGCTTTTCGCCAGGAGCCGTTGAGTAGTTGGCCTGTGGTGTAGTAGACGATGTTGCGTGTGAAGCGGAAGGAGCGGTGCGGTTCGACGCGGGTGCACTGGGCCTGAAAGCGGTCGGCGAAGGCGAAGATGTTGTTGCGGATGATATTTTCTTTGCCGTAGTGCTGGTGGAAACCGCCGGTGCGTGTGTTGTAGACGAGGTTGTTTTCCATGAGGATGCCGGTGGAGCCTTCGTCGGTGTAGAGGCCCCAGCCGCCGTAGGAGTAGGCATAGATGTCGTGGAAGACGTTGTTGGCGATGAGGGTGCCTTGTGAGGGACCCAAGGCGTAGATGCCGCCCATATCGGTGAGGACACCTTGGCCGATGTGATGGACGCGGTTGTGGGCGATGGTGTTTCGTTTTGCGAGGCTTTGGTCGTAGCCCCAGCGCCAGCCGACGGAGATTCCGGTGTAGTAGAGGTCGCTGATGTCGTTGTGGGTGACGCGGTTGTCGGGGCTGTGGCCTATCCAGACGCCCACGGCGCAGGGGAAGAGGCGTCCGGCGGAGCGGATTATGTTGTTGTCGATGTTGATGTGGCTGGTGCGATGGTTTTGATTGGCGGGGATGGCGACTTCGCCGATGCGAACGCCTCCGGCTCCGAGGTCGTGGAGGTAGGAATGCCGGAGGCAGCAGTCGCGGCATCCCTTGCGGAACCAGATGGCGTATCGGCCGGCGTGGGCGATTTCGCAATTGACGATGCTGACGTGTCGGGCGCCGTCGATGAGTACGACGGCGTCGACGGGAGAGGCGGCCTGGCTGGGCTCGAAGCCGGCGGGCGGGGTGAGCCATTGGCCGTGGTGGAAGGCGAGGCCTTCGATACGGAGATGCTCGACGAACTTTTGGGCTGCGGGATCGCCCTGCATGAGGATGAATCTGTCGCAGCGGGAGGCGATGGCCTGGGTGGGTTTTTCGCCGGGTCGGGGGATGTAGGTGAGGTTTCCGTCACGGGCGAGGAACCATTCGCCGGGGGCGTCGAGGGCCTTGGAAAAATTTTCGAGCTGGAATCGTGTGTTTTTTTTCCAGGCGTTCCAGGACTTCATAGGTTGGCCGCTGGTGACCATGGTGTTGTGGGAGGTATCGATGGCGTCGATGAAGCGTCGGGTGTTGTCCCATTTGTGATAGACCAAGAGGTTGACGTCGTTGAGTTGTTTTTGGGTGAGCCCTTTGAGCGTGTCGAGTTGTTCGGGTCGGAGGGTCAGGATTTGGCGGACGGAGGCATCGGGGCGTTTTGGAGTTGTTTTTTCGAGTTTTTCTTCGCGTACGTTTTGCATGTAGTAGTAGAACTGGTTTGGCGTACGGGCTCGGGTGGCGCGTTGGCCGTCGACGAACAACTGCTCGAAGTACCATTGGCCGGCGGCGACCTGGGGGATGTTCGCGTGGTATCGGCCGTCGGGGCCTTGGGCGAAGTTGGGGATGATTCGTCCGGCGGTGAAGAGGGGTCGGGCGTTGGGGGAGGGGGTTGGTTGGGCGCGGTAGGTAATGGGGCAGGTGTCGGTGCCGCTGTCCTGGGGGGTGAAGACGAGCGGTTGGGTGAGTTCGTAGCGGCCTGGGGCGACCAGGACTGTGATGGGTTGGGTGAGGCCTTGGTCGGCTTTGAGTTGGCGGATACGGTCGCGTGCGGCGGCGAGGCTGCGCAGGGGCCCGTCGGTCTGTGCGTCGTTGGGGGTCTGGAGCGTGCCAGAGAATGTGTCATTTCCGTCGGGCGCGACGTAGAAGAGCTTTTCAGCGAGAAGGGGCAGCGTCCATGAGGCGAGGCAGATGACGGTTACGAAGGCGTGTTTGAAAAGAGGAGCGTTTGGTGATGAGACGTATTTTTTGGCCACGGCCTTGCCCTCTAACTTGCTGGGTTTGGGTAGCAGGGTTCGAGTGTCTGATGCTGGCGTATGGGTTTCAGTGGGCTGAAACGGGGATGAGTCTCACTTGCTTGAGGAGCTCATCCTCGTGTTTGGCTGGACCGGAATTCAGAGGTCCAAGCGGGACATGCCAGTGATTTTAGAGGGTCCCTGGGGGCTTAACAAGGCAAAATCGGGACGAAAAGAGGTGTGAGGCCCGAAGGACCCCATTGGGCAAATGGCAGGTTGCAATATATATGAGATGGTATAGGATAGGCACAGCCTCACCGGACATTGGGTGCTTGCGTATCAGCAGGGTCGACATGGTTGTTTCTATGGGATCGTCTAAGCAGAGAGCCAAATTGGGGCAGGCGGGGGGGTAATTTTGTTTTCCGGGGTCCCGGGCTGTTTTTCATAGTCCAGGACAGCTGAGTTCTTACACAGCAAGTATTCCTGAGAGTTACAAAGGAGAGTTCCGTGAGAAACGAGGCCATACGTTGTGTTGTAGTCAGTCTTATGATAGCCCTGACGAGCGGGGTGAGCGTATGGGCCGGGACGGGCGGCACGAAGCAGGCGATCACCGCGCAGGCGAATCGGGTGGCAGAGGTAACGCTGACGACGGCGACATCGTACGCCAATCCGTTCATCGATGTGATGGTCGATGCGTTGGTCACTACGCCTGACGGTCGTCAGTTGAAGGTGCCGGCGTATTGGGCAGGGGGCAAGCAATGGCGTTTCCGTTATGCTTCGGGCAGCCTTGGTGAGCATAGGTATCGTACGGAGTGTTCGGATACGACGAATCCGGGGTTGCACGGCGTCGAAGGGAAGCTGGAAGTGGTCGCCTATCGGGGGGTGAACCCGCTCTATCGCCATGGTCCGGTTCGAGTGGGCAAAGACGGGCGTCATTTTGAACACTCGGACGGCACGCCGTTCTTCTGGCTGGGGGATACGTGGTGGAAGAACTTGTGCAAGCGAATGACATGGGAAGGGTTTCAGGAGCTGACGGCCGACCGCCAGGGCAAGGGATTCAGCGTTGTTCATATCGTATGCGGTGTGTACCCTGACGAACCGGTGTTTGAGCCGAGCTGGGAAAACGAAGGCGGCAAGCCTTACGAGACGCGGGATTTCACGGTGGTCAATCCCACGTACTTTGAGTACGCTGACCGTCGCATCGAGCACCTGGTAGAGGCGGGCATCGCGCCGGCGATCGTGGGCAGTTGGAAGGGGTCGCAAGGCTACTGCAACGGCATGGCGATGGCGGGTGTCGCGGGTATGAAACGTCACTGGCGGAACCTTGTCGCGCGCTACGGGGCCTATCCCACCATCTGGATCATCGGTGGCGAGTCGGCAGGTCCGAAGTGGACGGAGGTGGCCCGGTACGTTCAGGAGATCGACCCTTATGGCCGGGCGGCGACGCTGCATCCTCATTCATACAATCCGGCGCGGCGTTCCGTCACCGACAAGACGGTCATTAATTTTGACATGCTCACGACGTGGCACGGCGGCTGGGCCGTTGCGAAAGACCTATTGCCCAAGGTCAAGGCGTCGTATAATCTTCAGCCGGCCATGCCTGTGGTGATTGGTGAGCAAAGCTACGAAGGGCATATGCAGACCGGTTTTGCGGACGTGCAGCGATACGTTTTCTGGTCGAGCATGGTCAGTGGATTCGCGTCGGGACTGACCTACGGTGCGGCCGGGGTCTGGCACGCCAGCGTCGAGGGCGACCCGGGCCTGACCCATGTCTACGACTTGACGACCTGGAAGAAAGGGATGCACTTTCCCGGCTCGACGCAACTGGGGCTGGGCAAGAAGCTGCTGGAAGAGTATGCCTGGTGGCGATTCGAGCCGCACCCGGAATGGGTGGAGGAGGGCTGCTTTGCCTCGGGGATTTGCGGCGAGGTTCGCTTCATCTACCAGCCGCGGCGTAACACGTACAACTGGGAGGGTCCCAAGATAAAGAATCTCGAACGTGACGTGCCGTATTCTGCCTTCTACTTCGATCCGGTCAGCGGACGGCGGTTTGATCGGGGGACGATCGTGAACCCTGGCCCGCGTCCGTATCCTTTCGAAGGTCATGCGGAGCCGAGGCTTTTTGCCGATCGTTTCGAGATAGCCGACGTTTCAGCCTGGAAGGACTACGGCACGCCGAGCCACCGCCAGGAAGGTCGCCTGGTGGGCGGTAAAGGGATGGTGAGCCTGGTCGAGAAGATCGAGGATGCGGACTTAATAGTCAGCGTTGACGCGAAAAGCGACGCTGAAGCGGGGATTATTCTGCGTTTTCACAATCCTGATGAGTACCTGGTTGGCTTTTACAGTCCGTCGCTCAAGGGGATCCTTTTTCATGATCGTACGAAAGGGAAGTGGGGGCCGCCGCTTGGCAAGATCGACGTGCCTGAAATCGGACCTAACATTCATCTCACTGCGGCAGCCTGTGGCGACCAGGCGGCGTTGCTGCTGACGGATGGCACGACGACGTACCAGACGCCCATGGTTAAAGTGAGCAATGTGAAGGCCGGGAACGTGGGCTTGTGGTTTTACCAGATCGGCGATCGCCAGGACTTCAACAACTTTGAGGTGTCTCCGGCGCGGTTGGCCCCGGTGCAACGCGGTGCGAACGAGCAAGCGCAGACCTTTATCTGGTCCGGCGAAGGGAACGCGCCGCCAGTGCCTTCGCCTCAGGATTGGGTTCTGGTGCTGGAACGGAAAGACCCCTAGGGGAATGAAACGGGGAAGGTCGTACGTAGGCCGTCCTCGAGAATGAGCACAATCCGTAGCAAGTATTTCGTTGACAACGAATGATTCTCCATGTTATGTGTATCGAACACAAGCGTTTTTCGCATCGACACTCATGATTTATCCATCAGTATCGCAATCCATTCGACAATCACAGTCCGATCAGAAGCACGTGCAAATCCGAGAATGCCATGAGCCCACCTAGCCGAAGCCCCTCGGATCACCTCGTGTTATGAAGTAGAAAAGACAAGTGGCTTGGTAGCGCAACGGAGCGGTTGAAGCTGGGAGATCCCGGACCAGTATGCTTTTTGAACGTGTGATGGGAAATCTCGGAGGAAATCTGGAAACCCAAATCAGGAGGACAGAATTGTGATGAGCTGGCGGAAGACTTCTCTAATTGTCCAATCGTTGCTGAGTGTTTTGCTGGCCGGGGTGTTGCCTTGCGCTGCCGCGGACGATCCTCTGCCCAAGTACAATGTTGTCTGGGATACACCCAGCCAGGATGCTCACGGCTCGATGCCGCTGGGCAACGGCGACATCGGCATCAACGCGTGGGTCGAGCCCTCCGGTGATCTGGTTTTCTACATCAGTAAGACCGACGCATGGGATGAAAACGACCGGATCTGCAAAATAGGGCGCGTCCGCGTGAAATTCGATCCGCCGCTGGCGGTGAAGGACTGTTTCCGACAAGAACTGAAGCTGCGCGAGGGTGTCATCGAAATTGCCGGCAAAGGCGTGCAGATGAGGCTTTGGGTCGATGCGAATCAGCCGGTGGTGCGCCTTGAGGCCGAATCGAAAACGCCGGTGGACTGTCGTGCCACAGTGGAGTTTTGGCGATTGCGGGAGCGG
>CAYNXW010000068.1:0-10256 GCA_964401265.1 uncultured Pirellulales bacterium
GGGCTCTGGCCCTCGCCCGGAACCAACCACATTGGTGAGTACGTGCGCTGGGCCCAGGAATTTCTCGCCAGCAGTGCGCTGCAGTATTACTACGATCCGCTGGAAGGGCATCCGTGGGAAACAGGCAAGATACCGCGGTTCATCTACTCCATGGACGCCCAGCATACGGACGTACCGCTCTTCCCCAAGAAAGGCCCGCAGGGGGCGGCCGCAGTCCCTGAGCACGAGGGGGTCTCCGCCACGGAAAATATTCGCCCCAGCGGCGAGCTGGCCGTGCCCATCATAGAGGCTTTGGCCTGCAACGTCGCCCAGGAGCTTGCCGCCGTCGTGGTGCCGAATCACGGAATGATTCCCGGCCTGGATGACGACACAGTAGTCGAAGTACCTGCCTTGGGAGACGCTAACGGCGTGCAACTCAAGCAAATGGAGCCCCTGGGCGAAGCAATCACCGCCATGCTGCGTTTGCAGGGAAGCATACAAAAACTTCTGGTCGAGGCCTTCGTCGAAAAGTCCCGCATGAAGCTGCTCCAGGCCTTGTTGTTGGACCCGACCGTGGATTCCTACCGAAACGCGGTGGCGTTGATCAACGAAATGTGCGAGCTGCAAAAGGACGTGCTTCCGCCCTTGAAGTGGTAGGGCCCCGGAGGCACCAGCCTGAAACGACACCAGACAACAGAGCGGCACAGCCCCTTCAACAAGGAAGCTCGGCCGACCCTATTTAATGCATGACAGAAACGGCAACCAGCACAACTGCCGTGTTCACTGCGAGGCTGATATGTACATCCTGGCCCTTGAAGCCTACGACGGCGGCAGCCATGGCCAGTTCCTGGATGGCTTGATCCAACACAGCCGCCATCGGTTCAGTCGCCTGTCATTGCCCGCACGCAAATGGAAATGGCGGATGCGTGGGGCCGCCATCACCTTTGCGGAGAAACTGGGTGCTGATTGGACCGCCGGACAAACACAGGCGGCGGACGCGTCCGACGAGACGCCACAACTTATCCTCACGTCCGACATGACCAGCGTGGCCGATCTGCGCGCCCTGCTGCCCGACCCTTTACGAAAGCTGCCTGTCGTCTGCTACTTCCACGAGAACCAGCTGACCTACCCGGTTCCGGATGAATCTCAACGCGATTACCAGTATGCCTTCACCAATATCACCAGCTGCCTGGCCGCGGACGTGCTGTGGTTCAATTCACAATACCACCTCGACAGCTTTGCCCAAGCGGTAGAGCTGCTGCTACGACGCATGCCGGACTTCGTGCCAGAGGGCGTCAGCCAGGCAATTCGACAAAAGGCCATGGTGATGCCCATAGGCCTTGACGACCGTCTCTTTCACAGTCAACACGTCCCCTCGCCGGCACCAACACAACCTTACAGCATTCTCTGGAACCACCGCTGGGAATACGACAAAGATCCCGATACGTTCTTTGAGGTGCTTTTTGATTTACAGCGCAGCGGCGTCGACTTTCGCCTGCTCTTAGCCGGAGAATCCTTTCGCCAGGCACCGCCGATTTTTACCGCGGCGCAGAAGATACTGGCCGACCGCATCGACCATCTGGGCTTCGCTCCGACGCGACAAGCCTATTGCGAGCTGCTCAGCCGTGCCGACATCGTCGTCTCGACGGCGATACACGAGTTCTACGGCCTTAGCGTACGTGAAGGTATTGCCGCAGGGGCCTGCCCGTTGCTGCCCAACCGATTGACCTACCCGGAACTGATCGAACCCGAGCTGCGCGAGCGCTATCTGTACGACACGCGGCGGGATCTTCGCCACAAACTAACCGCTATGCTGCAACAACCTTTACCGCAGCTGGCTTGCTCCCTTCGCCATACAGTCGCCGAGCTGGCCTGGCCACAACTGATCGACCGATACGACGCAGCCTTCGAAACAATCGCCCCTACCGGCTGAATCAATCACCACACCCTGACACAAAGTCAGCATCGGCGGTGCCGCGCCAACCATGCATCCACCCAGGACCTCGCCTCGGCCTTGTTGCCTACGTGCCCCTCCAACTGAGCGAGATAGAGTTCATCGAGTGCCTGACCAAGCATGGGGCCGCGGGACACGCCCAGACGCATCAGGTCATGCCCGTCGAGCAGACGCGGCGGCGCCACAGGTTCATCACCCAGATCTCTAATTTGACTGTGCAAAATATCAAGTACAGCCTCGTCGGCAGCGGTGGCACGCAAGACACAGCGCGCCAGGTCCACCAGAGGCTCGAACAGGGGCTCTGCCAGCCATTGCTTGAGGCGGCCCTTGCTGAGAGGGATGGCGCCGAGCAAGGACTGGCGATGCGTAAGGAGCCAGTGGGCCTGCCGACGCACCTCGTTGCTGGTACGCAAGGCTCGGCAGATCTTATTCATGACCGAGCCGTCGCAGCCGGTCAGCAGGGCGGCCAACGCCATCGCGAAGCTGCAATGCCGCGGCAATTGCTCCACGACAACCATGCCCTCATCGAGCTGTTGGTCCCCCAAAGGACGCAAAACCACCGCGGCAATTCCGCTCTGTCGGGCCAGTGTCAAACCTCGCACGCGATTGGGATCGACCAGAATCATTTCCAGTTCAGCGGCCACACGTTCAGGGCTGATTCGGCAAAGATGCTCGGCGTGGCGTTGCATGGCATCGAAGGTCGAGGCCTCAATGTCAAAACCCAGGCGACAGGCGAAACGAACGGCTCGCAGTATCCTGAGATGATCCTCGGCAAAACGCGCTTCGGCGTTGCCGATAGCCCTGATCAGACCCGCTTTGAGATCACGCTGGCCACCAACGTAATCGATCAGACGGTCTTCGAGAGGGTCCATGAACATGCCGTTAATGGTAAAATCCCGACGCTGGGCGTCGTGTCGGGCATCGGTGAAGACAACGCCACTAGGCCGCCGACCGTCAGTGTAGGCCGCGTCGCTGCGAAACGTGGCAACCTCGATCTGTCGCCCGCCCAGAAGCACCACCACAACGCCAAACTGCTCGCCCACCGTCAGCGTCCGCTCAAAAAGTCCAGTGACGGTCGCCGGCAGCGCGTTGGTGGCCACGTCGTAGTCCTTGGGACGTTGCTCCAAAAGCATATCGCGAACACAGCCACCTGCCAGCAACGCCTGGTAGCCCTCCGCGTGGAGCCGCCGAATCACGGCCAAAACAGCCTCCTTGGGCGCCATCTTCTTGCGCGTTTGCTTGGGCCGCCTACTCAACGGACTGCTCCAGAAAGGTAATCGCCATACTGCCATACTCCCGCCGATCCGCCAGCGCCATGGCCCCATACTGGCTCTCTAACGCCACCCGACGCTCGTGCCGCACCACCATCAGCCCACGCGAGGCCATCACATCCGCCCACGCCGTCAACAAGCCTCCCACAGGCGAATCAGCTGTCACCACGCGAGAATTGCGAAACGGAGGGTCCACAAACACCAGGTCCGGCTGCGACTGCTCATCGTAAAGCGGACCCAGGGCCCGCCTCAGCATCGCTTCGGGCTTGCTGCGAAAAGTGTCCGCCGATACCACACACGCTTGCTTGCCAAAGTCCAGCTTGGCAATATTGCGTCGGAGCCGTTCCAGAGCGTCACGGTCACGGTCAACCATGACGGCCCAGTCAGCCTGGCGACTGATGGCTTCAAGACCGAGCGAACCAGTGCCGCAGAAAAGATCAACGACCCGCGCATGGTCGAGCCGTGGCGTGAGAATACTAAAGAGCGATTCTTTCACGCGGTCAGTGATAGGCCGCGTGCGCAAGTCCCGCGGCGGAAGCAACACCGCCCGGGCTCGAGTTCCAGCTATGATCCTCATGTCCACTCCTCCGGGCGACACCGCGCCCACAACACCACCTGCCCCACCTACTGGATATGTGAGAGATATATATCCCGGACACATACACCCGGCAGAGCCGCCACCGGACCGAAAAGATCGCTGCAGGACGAAATACCATTAAGAATGCACCCTGCCAGCCTTATTGCGAACCCTCTCGCAATTTCCGGCTGATGCGAACACTGCACCAGTTCTTGCCACACATGGTGCAATGGTCCGTCTCGGGCAGATGGGTCTGCTGGCGAAGACTGCGGGCGTGGTCGGGGTCCATGGCCAATTCGAGGTGTTTTTCCCAGTTCAGATCGGCACGGGCCTTGCTTAGCTTATCGTCCCAGTCACGCGCATGGCCAATGCCCAGGGCAACGTCGGCGGCGTGGGCGGCAATACGACAGGCAATGACACCCTGGCGGACATGCTCTTCACCGGGCAGCCCCAGGTGTTCCATCGGCGTAACGTAACAGAGAAACGAAGCGCCGTGGTAGGCAGCGGCAGTCCCGCCAATGGCGTGGGTGATGTGGTCATACCCCACGGCCACGTCGGTAACCAGCGGCCCAAGCACGTAGAACGGGGCGCCGGAACAGATTTCCTGCTGCAGCTTCATGTTGCGTTCGATCTGGTCGAAAGGAACATGACCCGGGCCTTCAACAATGACCTGGCAGCCCTTTTCCCAGGCCCGATGCGTCAGTTCGCCCAGCGTGCGAAGTTCCGCCAGTTGGGCCTCGTCCGTCGCGTCGGCCAGGCAGCCGGGGCGCAATCCATCGCCGAGACTAAAGGCCACATCGTACTCGCGCATCATGTCGCAAAGCTCATCAAAGACCTCATAAAACGGGTTCTGCCGGGAGTGATGGACCATCCACTTAGCCAGCAGCGAGCCACCCCGACTGACGATGCCTGCAACACGACGCATCGCCAACGGCACGTGCTCGCGCAGCAAGCCCGCGTGAATCGTAAAGAAGTCGACCCCCTGCTTGGCCTGCTTGAGGCAGGTGGCGAGGATATCGTCGCAGGTCAATTCCTCGATGGGCTTATGGATGATCATTTCGTAGAGGGGCACCGTGCCCAAAGGGGCTGGGCTTTCCTCGATGAGGCGACAGCGACAATGGTCCACCTGGCCGCCGGTGCTGAGGTCCATGACGGCGTCGGCACCGTACTTAAGGGCGACTTCGAGCTTGCGCACCTCGCCGGATTCGTCCGAAGCCAGCGGCGACGCCCCCAGGTTGGCGTTGACTTTGGTGGTGATGGCCCGGCCGATGCCGACGGGATCCAGCCGGCCTTCGAGATGGACGTGATTGGCGGGTATGACCATGCGACCGGCACCCACCTCGGTGAGCACCAGTTCGGGCTCGACCCCTTCACGCTCGGCCACGCGGCGCATGGCCTCTGTCAGTACCCCGCGACGTGCCTCTTCCAACTGCGTCATAATATCCTCGCTGACTCACCCTAAATGATAGCGCCCAACTACCGTTGTGGCAAAGGCTTAGCAATGCCCACGCCCGGCGGTGTCTTTCCCCGTCGCCATCCAAAAACGGTTATTTTACCCGTGCGGGTCCTTCCAGGCAAAGAATTATTGAGGTGTCCCGTTGGGTAGCGGTCACAATCGCGGCCGGATATGACAGGGTATGCACAAGGAAGAATGGTGCGGTGGCCTGTGGCGGCCGGTTGCCTTAGAGGTGTGCCAATCGGCTTCTCAACGATGGTGCCATAGCAGGGGTGCTGACGGGAGTGCGGCAGGGGGCGGGGGCGTTTTTGAGCGAAAAACGGGGGTGCGTGCGCGATCGCGGTAGAGAAAATGAAGAAAAGTCTGTTAAGGTAGGTAATTTGTGACGCTTGTAGTGAGCGCAGTTTGGTCAGCGACCGTCAAAAAGTGGGAAAAAGCTGCAAAAAGTGAAGCCTTTTGGGCCAAAAGGTGGACGTTTTCGGGCAGAAGTTGGCCATTTTGGGGCGAAAAATGGGGGTAAAAAACGGGGCTTGTCCAAAGTGCGTACGCGCCCATCTTGCCCAGATTGCCTATTTTGATAGAGCATTTTGCATGATTGGCCGACAGGATCGCGCCCAAAATGGGTGTAGCCAGTAGGTCTCCGAGGGTAAGAAGAAGGTCACCGCAGAGCTGCGGAGGCAGCGGAGACGAGAGGAAAAGGTAACCGCAGATTGCGTGGATTTCGCAGATTTCAGGAGGGGAAGAAGGGTTGCGAAGCAAGCAACGGGGACATCGAAAAGAGAAGCTGGTAAGGGTCTACTCTTTGGGGTGCAGAATGCAGGAGAACACGCTGAAGCGTGAACTCTTACAGAAGAGGTTATGGCGGGATTGCAGGAGTTGAGAGGGAATAGCAGGCAGGTAGGGAGCTGGTGGATGGGAATAGAGAGAGGAGGCGGATGGTTGAGATTGCCACGTCGGGCTAGGAAGCCCTCCTCGCAATGACAGGTGGGGGGGCGGCGGGGCAAGAGGATGCACAGGGTGGGCGATACCATGATAGTTGATCGGCGGATGTTGCCATCCGCCTTACGTGGTTCGGGAGTGCAAGGTTGCAGGAAGTCTGACCCCGCATCAAGATGCGGGGCTTCAATCACCTGTGGGGGGGGCGAGGCACAGGGTGGGCGATACCATGATATGTGGCAAGGCGGATGTTGCCATCCGCCTTGCCATTATAACGACGTACCACGTCCTTGTTGTCCTGGTTAGCGGGTGCGGTCGTTTTCGGGGGATTCGTAGTAGTCGAAGCTGGTTCCGAGGGTGTTTTTGAGGGGTTCGGTGGCTTGGTTTAGGGCGTCGAGGGTATCCTGGTCTAGGGGGTTGGCGGCGGCGTCGACGTTTGCTTGTAGTTCCTGGGCGTTGCGGGCGCCGACGAGGGCGCAGGAGATGGTAGAGTTGGCGAGTGCCCATTTGACGGCGAGGGCGGGCATGGTCAGGCCTGCCTGTTGGGCTATCTTGCGGATGTCGGCGAGGGCCTGGTTGGTTTCCTTTTCGGCGCCGGGGCCGTTGTGGCGGGTGAGTGAGGAGCGTTTGGCATCGAAGTGTCGGGTGCGTCGCTGCCATTCGGGCACGTCGGCGAGGGTGGGGTAGATGTCGGCGAGGACGCCCTGGAGGAGGGTCATGTAGCCGATGACGCCGATGCCGTTTTGCTGACAGTAGGGCAGGACTTCGCATTCGATGGTGCGGGTGAGGAGGGAGTAGGGCAGTTCGTTGGCGACGACGGGGACGGGCATGTCGGCGAGAGGTTCGAGGCGAGGGACGGCGAAGTTGCTGACGCCGACGTAGCGGATTTTTCCCTGTTCGCAGAGTTTGGCGAGGGCGTCGAAGGCTTCGTTGATGTCGGGGGGGCTGTCGATGACGGCCTGGTCTTTGGTGAAGTGGCGGATGGAGTGGGGGTGTACGGGCCAATGGATCATGTAGAGGTCGATGTAGTCGGTGTCGAGTCGGCGGAGGCTGGCTTCGCAGTGCTCGATGAGGGTGTCGTGGTAGAGGTTGGAGGGCGAGACTTTGGTGCCGACGCAGACCTGGTCGCGTGGGAGGCCTTTGATGGCTTGGCCTAGTGAGGTTTCGCTTCGGCCTTCGTTGTAGGCCTCGGCGGAGTCGAAGTAGTTGATGCCGAGTTCGAGGGCATGGTGGACGACCTGGTCGACGTCTTTCTGGTTCTGGTCGCCCCAGTAGTCACCGCCGCCAAAGGCCCAGCAGCCGGCGCCGAGGGCAGAGAGGGTCAGGTCGGATTTTCCGCAGGTTCGTTGGGAGACGGATTGCGTATTCTTATCGGTCATTGTGTGTTTCTCCTGGGCGGTACGCAGCGCTATTATTATAGGTGGTAACCGGTTGGTAATAGTCTTGTATAAAGTTGTTGTTGTTCTTGTGGTCAGCTTTTGGTCAAGCGGCCGTCGTAGTCGTCGTTGTTTTCGGGTTGGAGGGGGAAGGTGATGGGGCCGTTGTCGCGTTGGGAGCGGTAGATGGCGACGAAGAGTTCGACGACGGCCCGGCCGTGCTGGCCGGTGACGGTGGGCTCACGGTCGTCGAGGACGGCCTGGAGGAAGTCCTGGATCTGGAGGGTGTGGTAATGCTCCATGGGGTTGACGCGTTGGAATTCGTCGGCGTCTTCTTTTCGCCATTGGTCGAGGAGATTTTCTTCGCCGGGTACGGTCCAGTAGTCGTTGAGTGGTGGTTCGGTGATTTCGGACATGCCGGCGATGAACATGGCACCGCCGTCGGTCTGTACGCCGAGGGAGGCGCCGTTTTGGCCGTGTATCATGACTTTGCCGTAGAGTGCGGGGTTCTGGCTGTTGCTGACGACGATGGAGCCGAGGCCGCCGTTGGCGAAGCGGATGGTGGCCAGTGCGGTGTCTTCGACTTCGATGTAGGGGTGGTTGAGGTTAGCCCATTGTCCTTGGAGTTCGGCGATGGGTCCCATGTACCAGCAGAGCAGGTCGAGTTGGTGGGGGGCCTGGTTGACGAGGACGCCGCCGCCTTCGCCTTTCCATGAGCCTCGCCAGGGGTCGGACTGGTAGTAGGCTTCGTCGCGCCAGCCGAGCATGTGGACGGTGCCGAGGATGGGTTTGCCGATTTTGCCGTCGTCGATGGCGCGGCGGATGCGTTGGCAGGGTGCGTAGAAGCGGCGTTGGCAGATGGTGCCGAGTTTGACGGAGGCGTCTTTGGCGGCGTTGATCATGGTGTCGCAGTCTTCGAGTGAGGAGGCGAGGGGTTTTTCGATGAGGCAGTGGGCGCCGGCCTGGACGGCCTGGACGGCGGGTTGTGCGTGGAAGGGGTGAGGGGTGCCGATGGTGACGACGTCGAGTTTTTCGGCGGTGACCATATCGTGGACGTTGTTGTAGGCTTTTAGGCCGTACTTGTCGGCGAAGGCCTGGGCGCGGGGCAGATCGAGGTCGCAGACGGCGGTGAGTTGCGATTCGGGCAGTGCTTTGAGGGCGGCGGCGTGGAGGTGTCCGACTTTTCCGCAGCCGATGATGCCGGTTTTGAGTTGGCTATTTTTTTTGGTCATGGTGATAGTTTCTCCGTCAGTGTTTTCGTGGGGTGCAACAGGTGGCACCGCAGTTGTATTTTTTTGTTTGTTACGGAAGGAGGATGACTTTCATGAGTCCTGGTTCTCGTTTGTAGAGTCGGTGGAACCAGTCGTTGCCCTGGGCGAGGGGTGCGGTGGCGGAGATGAGGGGGTCGACGTTGACGTTGCCTCGGGCAATCATGTCGAGGCAGGCGGGGTATTCGCCACAGGAGGCACAGGAGCCGTTGAGGGTGATTTCGCGGGTGACGACGGATTGGAGGGGCAGCTCGACGGTGGGTGAGAGGTTGCCGACGAGGGTGAGCTGGGCGCCTTTGCGGAGGGCGGCGAGGGCGGTTTTGAGGGGGGCAGTGTTGCCGACGACTTCGAAGGCGACGTCGGCGCCTCGGCCGTTGGTTCGTTGGAGGATATTTTGGATGGTTTTTTCGTCGTCGGCTTTGAGGCCGGCGTCGGCACCGAGTTGGCAGGCGAGGTTGAGTCGGTCCTGGTCGATGTCGAGTGCGAGGATTTGGCCACAGCCGGCGGCGCATAGGACCTGGACGACGAGCAGGCCAATCATGCCGGCGCCGACGACGATGGCGGTGTCGTTGAGGTGGACGGTGGTGCGTTCGACGGCGTGGACGGCGATGGAGAGTGCTTCGACCATGGCGGCCTGTTCGAAGGAGATGCCTTCGGGCAGTCGGTAGAGGATGTGCTGGGGGACGGCGACGTATTGGGCGAAGGCGCCGTGCTGGCGGTAGTCGTCGCAGGAGACGCCGAGTACGGTTCGGTTGTCGCAGAGGTTGATTTGTCCTCGTCGGCAGAAGAAGCAGTGTCCGCAATAGACGGTGGAGTCGAAGGTGACGCGGTCGCCGATTTTCCAATCAACGACGTTGTCGCCGATTTGTGTGATGGCGCCGCTGGCTTCGTGGCCCATGACGATGGGGGGTTGTCGCCGGCCGGTGGAGCCGTCCATTCCGTGGACGTCGCTGCCGCAGATACCGCAGGCTTTGACCTGGATGAGGACATCGTCGGGGCCGACGGTGGGCAGGGGCATATCTTCGTAGACGAACTCGTTATAGGCTTTGAGGACGAGGGCTTTCATGGAATCTGGTTTGTTGGTTGCAGCTGTCATGCGTGTTCTCCGGGGGTGTTTTGTTGGGGTGAGATATTATTGGTTTTGGTCAGAGGAAAAATCGCCGTAGGTGAGGCAGGTTTGGTGGTAGATCAGGAAGTTTTCGAGGGGGATTTCGGGGCTGACGGAGTGGGTGCCGATGACGACGCCGCCTTGTCGGCCGATGTCGATGATTTCGCGAGCCTGGGCCTCTATTTCTTTTTTGGTGCCGTGAATGAGGGTGTGGGTGTTGCACATGCCGCCGGTGAGGATGAGTTTTGGGTAGCGTTGGCGGAGGTCGGCGACGTTCATGTTGGCGCGTCTTTCGATGGGGTTGATGCCGTCGATGCCGGCGTCGACGAGC
>CAYNXW010000069.1:0-10247 GCA_964401265.1 uncultured Pirellulales bacterium
TTGCCGAGTTTTATGGTTTTTTCGGTGGCTTTACGGACGTCATCGGGGGAGCCTTTTTGGATCAGATTCACCTGGTCGACGCCTCCGGTCATAACGTAACTGTCGCCGACGATCTGTTTGGCGTGGGCGAGGTCGGCGTCACCGAGGGGATGTGGGGAGAACGGTTCGACCCATCGGGCGCCGAGTTGTTTGTAGGAGGCTACGAGGTTCATGATTTCGCCGCAATTGTGGTAGCATCCGGGTGTGCCGTTTTTCTGGACGGCGTCCATGTAGCGTTTTTCGAAGGGCAGGATATGTTCGTTGTAATGCTGGGCGCCAATGAAGCCGCCGGCCACGTTTCCGCCGATACAATGCACGTCGGTGCCTGCCTGGTCGATGGCGTGTAGGTAGTCGAGACTTCTGGCAATGGCGAAGTCCATGAGTCGTTTGTAGTATTCGGGATCGGTCAGGAAGAGGCAGTAGAGTTGGTCCTGGTCTATCAGGATAGAGGCGGTATTGAAGGGGCCATGGGGTGACCAGACGCCGAGGATACCGTCATCGCCGAGAGCTTTTTTGATTCGGGCGACGCGTTTGGCGGCTTTTTCGGGCCAGTCGGCGGGCATGCGTGGTTCGTATTTGATGGCCATCTCGAGGTCAGCGGGTGTTTTGATGGGCTTTTCGGTGCAGGCCATCATCCATGTACCCTTGCGATCTTCAAAGATTGACATTTGCTGAGTCAACACGCCGTCGGGCGTTGTGATGCGTGATATTTTCAGGAGGGTTTTGTCGTTTTTCCATTGGGTGGTGGTTTCGACTTGCCAGGTGTCTGTCTGGTGTTCGATATCGAGGCCGCCGAAATGTACGTGCCAGCAGTCATTGGTGCAGGAGAGGAGTCTGACGAAGACATCGACGCCCAGCTGTTTTTGGAGTTCAATGACTTTGAGCTGGAGGGTCTCGAATTCCCAGGGGTCAATGTCGGGGTACATTTGATTAAGGAAGTGGCCGCTATCCTGGATGAACAGGGTTACGGGGACCCTGTCAGGCATTTGGCCATTGAGTACCTTGAGAAATCTTTGTCTGGAAGTCATTTGAGCACCTCCTGTGCGAGTGGCAAAGCGATTTTCGGTATTGGTAAGCACGGCGGTGAGGTCTGGGGCTTCTGGTGATAGCAACACTTGACATCAGGCGGGTTCGGTCGCTCTGTCGGCGCGGATAGGCTTGGCGCACCGGCAGAGACGACCGACGTTCACTTTTCGCGTGTCCCCGGGGGGAGACAGGTCATGGTGTTGTTCATCCAGCGAGCGCGATTGGTGAACGCTAACCGCTGACTTTTTACTTGCTTAAATGGAATGTATAGAGTCTTGATTCTGCCTGGCCCAGATGGATTACCAGTTTGTTATTTCCGACGATGGTTTTTGTGCGATTCCACAATTCGCTGATCTCGATGGGTTTGGACCGGGTGCTTGTGTCGGGGAGGTTCAGGGTTGCGCCAACGGCGAGGTTGGCGGTGTGGTTGATGCCTTCTTCGAGGTTGCCTGCCAATACCTTGATTGAGCCATCGTTTGTTTGCCAGGCGCTCAGGTTAACCGGCTGGTATTGGAGCACTTGATCAACGCTCATGAGACCGTTCTTTTTCATGAGGTCATTGAAGAGCCGGGCGGTCAAGGCGTAAGGGGTGGGGCTGGCGAGCATTTCGTCGAGCGAGCGAGCGCCGCCGTCGTGATGTGATCGGAATTCGGGCGGGTCCCAGGCGATCAACTGCTTTCCATCATGGTTGTTGAAGACCAGGCAGGGTGATCTTCGCACGTAGTAGATGACGTCGAGATTGGGCTTACACCTGTTTTTGCTGTAGGGCTGGAAGATGGGGAAGGTGTTGGGCAGGCCTTCGAAGATGCCTTCGGTCTGTCCGTTGAGTGTGGCGATGTATTGCAGAGTGCCGGCTTTTTTCTGGGCGGATGATATGCCCAGGATGTCGGCGACGTCGGGGTCGAGGCCTCCCGAGGGGCTGGCAAAGACGGCAGCGGGTTTTCCGGACTGAAGCACCTTTAGGATATTGGCTTTTTCGTTTTCTTTGAGGTGTACGGGGGTCTGGAAGATGAAGAGGTCGCTGTCGACGTTTGGCAGGTATTCGGATCGGGTGATGGAGATGATGGGTACGGACCATTTCATGAGGCTGCCGGCCTGTTCGTCGATCCACTCGCCGATGTTGGCATCGGGTTGATTATAGGATTGCCATTCCATGGCGCTGCGGCAATAGACGAGTGTGGGGCCATAGACCTTTTTGGTGGCGTAGGCATCGGCAAAGGCGTTGTCGCTGGTTTGGGCCAGGAATTGGATATCCTCTTCGGAGAGGAGTCTTTGTCCCTGGTGGGACCAGGAGATGTAGTTGCCGGCGGGCATTTTGAGTCCGTCGGGTTTGACGACGGCGGCATGGCTATAGGCCCATATTCCCCATCGGAGTCTTTCGCGAGCGTTATGGATGACATCCCAGTTTTCCCATCCGTCGAAGGCTTCGGTGAGGACATAGTGGCGGACGTTGCTGTCGGCGAGGATGGCGGCGTGTCCTAGTACGTAGGCCAGCTGATAGGTCCAGCCCATATTCTGGTTGTTCCAGAAATTGGACCGTCGTTGGCCCACTTCGTTCCAGGCGCCGGACCATGTCTGGTCGATCCAGATATCGAGGTAACCTTCTTTAGCGATAGCTTCGAGGTCGAAGCAGTTGCCGCGCCAATCGCCTACGGCACTGGCGGCATTGGAATAGCCAATGACCAGGGCGTCGGGGTTGGCGATTTTGCTCTGTTTGATCAAGTCGGCGGTTGCGTTGCTCCATTCTTCGACCTTTTTGGGGTCGGCGTGAGCGAGTTTTCCGTAAATGCCTCCGCGGCTATAGACGCGGGGTCCCATGTAGCCATCTCTCAGGACGATGGCCTCGAGGCCGACGGCTTTTGAGAGGCTTCCCCACTGTTTTCCGAAGAATTCGGTCAAGGGTGTTCCTTCGGGGATGCCGTTGGGGAAGGTGGCATATTTTTCGTTGTCGGCGGTGAGTTTTGCAGTCAGGCGGGTATAGCCGTTGCCAAGAAAGGCCTCGGGGTGTTTGACGGCAAAGGGCATTCTGCTACCGCCATAGATGGCTCTACCGGCAAAGAGCATGGCGCCGACTTTGACGTCTTTTACGCCATGGTTCTTAAGAGCAATATCCCTGAGGAGGGTCATCAATTTTTTGAGATCGCCGTAGGTCCAGTCTTCGTACTTGACGACACCGCGTGGGGAGGCATTATCGAAACGGTGTTTCCATAGTTTTCTTCTTTCGGTGGTGTTTCCGGAGAATTGTCCTTCGTCTTTGAACCAGGAGGGGACCCTCATGTGTTTGGGGAAGGGGATGGGTGCGTCCAGGTCGCCCTGCCATTGAAAGATGAACTGGCTTAACCAGCCTACGTTGAGTATGACGCCTTTATAGCCATCGACCTGGACAAGGGGGTGGTAGCGGTCCCAGAACGTGGTAACGGAGTTTTCCATATCGGTTCGTTCAAACCAGTCGAGATCGAATTCAAACCAGCGGTCACTTTGGCCAGAAGGGGCTCCGTAGAGGCTGAGAGATTGTACGGCAAGCAAGAGACTGGCAATTATGAACAGTTGGAAATAGTGTTTTGCATTGATTTTCTTTGGTCGAGTAGACATAGCTAGGCTCCTTCATTCACGTTCAAGTGAAGCTCGAGGTTGCATACCCTTATGCGGTATGACTATTTGTGCGTTAACACAATGTTTACGCATGGTGTATTGAGATGGCGTCCGTTTCGCCAAATACTCAAGGTCTATGCGGGCCAGGGGTTAGAGAGTAGTCGTTGGGTGAAGATTTCGGCGGTGGGGTTGGCGGCGATGCGGTGGGGGAGTTTGAGTTGGCAGATGCGGTAGGCGCCGTTGCCGTGTTTCTTTTCGATGGCGGCGGGTGCGGGCACCCATTGGCCTTTCCAGTTGCCGTTGCCGCTGAGGAGGATGGGAGTCCAGTCGGCAGCAGAGACGACGGAGTCGAGCAGGGGTGTGACGTAGCCGGCGTTGTCGTCGAACCAGAACTTGAAGTCGTTGGGCTGGAAGTCGCGAACGAGGGGGTGGCCGGTGTCGCGAGAGACGAATTGTCGTTTGCCCATGCCGCAGGGGGCGATGGTGACGGTGTCGCCGGCGATATGGTGTTCGCCGGTAGGCAGCTCGAGGAAGAGGGCTTGGGCGCCCATTTGGACGGCCTGGTCGATTTGTTGTTGGTGTTGTTGGTAGAGTTGGAGAGAGTCGATGAGGATGGTCTGTTGCGGTTGTGGTTTTCCGGAGAAGGTTGGTTGCAGGCCGATCTGTCGTGCCAGTGTGGCGGCGGGTCCTTGGCTGTCGCCGAAGACGAGGACGTCTTGTTGGGGCAGAGGCTTGGATTTAGGAAAGAGGTTGAAGGTCAGGGCGGTGTGATTGAGGACGGTTTGGTCCTGGTCGATCAGGGCCAGTCGTGCGGTGGCCTGTGTTCGTTTGTCGATAGCGGGGGCATGGAAGGGTATGGCACCCTGGCAGGCGGTGCTGCATGCGGGTACGTTGGCGGGTGATTGGCCTGCCTGGAGGACGTTGCCGTCGATTTCGAGTTGGTATGCCAGTCGGGTTTGGGCAGGCAGGTCGGTGTTGTCGTTGCAGATCCATGCCTCGAGGGGCATGGGTTCGCGGGAGCGGAAGGCGACGCGGTCGGAGCGTAGCGAGAGCATGAGTGGGGCCAGGGCGTCGCGGTAGGCGAAGAAGGCTTTTTTTGGCTGTCGGTCGCAGTCCATGATGGTTTTCATCCAGCCGGCGGGCCAGGCGTCGACGAATAGATGGATGGCGAAGGTGTTCATGCGTGCGTCGCGGCGGAAGGCCTCGGTCATTAGCTGAATGATCCAGGCCTGGTGTTCCTGGCTGGCGTCGATCCATTCCTGGACGGTTTTCTGTGTTTCATACCAGAGGTAGTGGAATCGTTCGGTCTGTGCGAGGCGGATGACGGCGGGTGACCAGGGGCTGTCGGGGGAGGAGGGCAGCCATTTTTTGGGATAGTATTTTTGCATGGTGTTATAGGGGTCTAGCCCTTCGGCGCCGAATTCGCCGCAGCCGTAGAACCAGCCGGGCTTAACGGGGAGCCAGTAGCCACGGTGGAGCTTGCCGAGGTCGAGTGCGTGGCCGTTGTACCAGCCGCAGTAGCAGTGGTTGTCTGGCATGCCGTCGGGGACAGGCGGGTCGTAGTCGCCGTCGACGCACTTGATGACGCGTTCGGGGTTGTTCAGTCGGACGGTCTTTGAGGCGATGGCGAAGAACTCTTCGAGCTCCGGTCGTGCCAAGTGGCGGTGGGGTTTTCCCATGGCGTTGGGGTATGGCTCGTTGAGGTAGCTGACGATGATGTTGCAGGGGTGGGGTCGGACGAGGCGTTCCATTTCCTGGGCTTGTTTGACGGCTTCGAGCATCTGGTTGCGTCGGAGGACGCCGAAGAGGGGCAGATCGGTCTGGGTCATCATGCCGAGTTTGTCGCAGTAGTCGTAGACGGCTTTCTGTACGGGTCTCTGGGTGAGTCGCAGGAAGTTCATGTTGCAGATTTTTGCGAGGAGGATGTCGTCGCGCAGCTGGTCCCAGTTTTTTTGCATGACGCATTTTTGGAGATGGCCCATGGTGTTGGCGCCTCGGAGGCGTATCTCCTGGTCGTTGAGGTAGAACTTGCCTTTTGGTTCTGCGGTTTCGTCCTGGCGGAAGCTGCGCATGCCGAAGTGCTGTTGGGCGGTGTCGCAGAGGCGGTCGTTTTCGGCGTGTAGTTTTAGTTGCAGTTGGTAGAGCCAAGGGGTTTCGGGTCGCCAGGTTTTGGGTTGGGGCAGGTCGAGGGGTATGCGGAGGTAGTTGATGCCTGGGCCCATGAGTTGATCGATGCAGGGGTTGTTGAATTGGTCGACGTCGCCGTGGCCTCTAATTTGGCTGGTACGTGGTTGGTAGCGGTGGTTTTTGAGGACGGTTTTGGAGAAGTTTTGGCCGTAGATGGCCAGTTCGAGCTGTATGGGCTCATTACTGACGTCGCAGTTGTGGATTTCGATCCATGCTTCGACGGCCTCTTTTTCTGGAATTGGTCTGACAAAGACGTCGTGGATGAAGAGGCGGTCGCGTGCTTCGATGCGGACGTCCTGGTAGATGCCCATTGCCGGAGGGCAGTGGTGCCAGCCCCACTCGGGGTCGTCGTAGCCCAGTCCGGTGGCGGCGTAGATTTTGTCGCCGTCAATATCCTGTCCCCAGGAGCGGTTGCCCATGCAGACGGCGTCGTTAGCGACTTGTACGAGTAGGGTATTTTCGCCGAGACGGGCATTGGGCGTGATGTCGCATTCGAAGGGGGCGAAGAAGCCTTCGTGTTCGCCGACGCAGGCGTTGTTGACGAAGACGCGTGCTTTGTAGTCGACGCCGTCGAAGCAGACGAAGAGGCTGCCCTTTTGCATCATGGTTTCGGTGATGGTGAAGGTGGTTCGATAGTAGGTGACGGCTCTTCCGAGGGGCTCTCCGTAGTGGGGCAGGGAGACCTGGGTCCAGGGGCCTTTGCCCTGTAGGACTCGCAGGAAGTCGGTGCGGTCTTCGGGGGTTTCGCGGCGCCAGTCGAAGTCGGTGAGGGTCAGGGCGGTGCGGCAGGATTGGAGGGGGGGGGCCTGGTTGCCCATGAATTTGCTGTAGTGTTCGCGTAGGCGTTGCAGCTCTCGATCGAGTTGGTCGGCGGTATGCATTTTGGGCTTGGGCGCGAAGGCTGCCTTTGAGGTGGTATCCAAGGGCAGCGGCTTTTCGGGCAGGGTCGCGGGTTTGGGCTCGGTTAGTTTGCTGCGGTGAGTCAGTCTTGCCGAGCCTATTTGGGCGAACACATCGGGTTGCGCATTCATGTTGGTCATGGGTTTCTTTCAGTATATGGTTGAGGGTGTGTTGTTGGCGCGTTTATCGGCCGATGGCCACCATCAGGTAAATTAAGACTACAATGCCGGCCATGCCGAGGAATACCCAGGCTTGGCCTGTCCAGTCGCGACGGTTCCACTTTTTCATTTCCCAGTTGGAGTGTGGGAACAATCTGAGGTGATCAAAGCGATTCGGGTTGGCGTTGGTCATCTCCATTTCTTTTTTATCCTTTTCGGGATCGGAACTGACGGGGGTGCGCATCTTGCCGTAGAAGCGGTCGAGGAGGGCCTTGTCGTGCGGTTTGGTCAAGAGGGCGGTGATCATGAGTGCCGCAAAAGGTACGAAGATGCGGAAGAGGGCGGTGAGGGTTTCATTGAAGGAGTAGGAGTTTTTGGTGAGGTCCCAGCCGAGCCACTGGAGGGCGACCAGTTCGACTTTGAGGATGCCCTTGCCCTTAGGTTGGTCCTGGTTGCTATAGTCGAGTCCCTTTTGCCAGAAGATCGATCGCTTGGGCATGGGGTAGTCTCGGCTGAAGGTTTGTCCGACGGTGAGTGGTTGGGGGCAGGTTCCGAGTGCTTGGCCGAGTTTTTGCTTGGTCTGCCAGGCGTCAATGTCCTTTTGTCTGTCGGCGACCTCGGCGTCGTTGGCGACGTAGGTGTTGGTGACGACGTAGGCCTCGGTGGTTTTGGCCAGGTAAGGATGTTGGCGTACGGAGGGGAAGAGAGGGACCAGCAGGGGCAGCAGGACGGTGGCGAAGAACATGATGATCATGGAGGTCCAAGCGGCTGCTCGGTTGGCGAGGCGCCAGAGCATGCCGAGCGAGCAGGCGGCGGCGATGATGGCGTTGAACATGAGCATGAGTTTGAAGAGGCCGAAGACGTCATTGTAGGTCATGGCCAGGATGACGCCGCCGGTGATATAGGCGAGGCAGAAGACGCGTCCGGCCAGGACGTAGTGTTTTTCGCTGCGGCCGTGAACCAGGGGTCTGTAGCAGCTGTGGGTAAGCAGAGCGGCGGTGGTGAGCATGAGGGCGTCTGCGGTGCTCATGAGTGCGGCGAGGAGGCAGGCGATCATGAGTCCGACGAGTCCGATGTTTAGCGGGCCGAGGAGTTCACGAGTGGCCTGTCCCCAGACCATATCGGGGTCGGTGACGGAGCGGCCGTAGAGTACGAGCAGCAGCATGGCCAGGAATCCCCAGATGATGTTGCTGTATCGTTTGAGGAAGATGCCGCGGGTGAAGCCGACGCGAGCGGTGTCGTCGTCTTTGGCGGAGCCGGCGGCGGTGAGTTGGTTGGCCTGAGAGGCGGCGTTTATGATGCCGAGTGCGGAAAAGGCAACGATCCAGTACCAGGTGAATTCGGCGACGTTGGGCGAGCCGAGGATTTCGAAGAAGGACTGAGGCAGCTGGCGGTGCATGGCCTGGAAAGGCCCGAAGAAGCCACTGGTGCCGAAGACGGAGTTGATGCGAAGCATGGCGAAGGGGATGAGCATGAAGGTGAGTATAAGGATGAAGCTTCCTTGGATCATATCGGTGACGAAGGCGGCTTCGAGGCCTCCGGAGACGGCGTAGAGGAGGACGACGATGGCCATGGCCACGATGAGGTAGTTTTTGTTGACGTAGGAGAAGACTCGTTGGGGTTGTTGGCGTCGTAAGTCGTCGATGCGTTGCTGCTGCTGCTGGGTGAGGTTAGTGTAATTCTGTGCTTCGAGTTCGGAGAGTTCGATGGCGCGGTTTTTTTCGGCCAGTTGAGTGGCGGTGAGTTCGGCGTCGGGTTTGACGGTGATGGCCGCGACGGTTTTACTGAGGGCGGCAAAGCCCATGGCGGCGACCATGACGAAGAAGAGAGTTTGGCATAGTGCGTAGAATCCCGCCATGGTTCGTGACTGGTAGCGTTCGGTAAAGAAGTCGGCGAGTGTCAGGAGTCGCAGGCGGCGGTACCAGGGTGTGATCATCCAGATAAAGGGCATATAGACGACGCCCAGGACGGCCTGAGCGCCGACGCCGGCGGCGCCGTTGGTGGCGACCATGGTGGTGGAGGTGACGACGGTTTCGGCGCTGGTGGCCTGTCCGAAGCCGGCGAACATCTGGATCCATCGGCCGAAGCGTCGGCCGCCGAGGAAGTAATCTTCCTGGTTTCGGATGCGTTTCATGGCGCGATAGCCGATGATCAGCAACATGGCGAAGTAAGCGATGATGACGATGATGTCGACAACGTGCAGTCCAAACATGTGTGCTCCTCTGACACTATGTTACATATAGCGAGCCTTTTCTTTTGAGCATTCGCTATACATTGGTTTTAGTCGGAATAGATGCCGTGTTGGCGAAAGGCCCGGCACATGGCGGCGAGCTTTTCGGGTGTGTGCTTTACTGCTTCGGGGGTGGTGTAGGCCATGCTGATGAGCCCTCCTTTATGGCCTCCGAGCGTCTGGATCATGCGGATGACGTAGTTTTCGACATCCTGGACGGAGCCGTTAATCATGGTGTTTTGGATGTCGACGGGGCACCAGAAGGCGATTTTGCCGCCGTGTCGTTTGCTGAGGTTTTCGAGTCCCATGTTTTCCTGCTGGTCCATCTGTATGACATTGAGGCCGGCGTCGATGAGGGCGGGCAGTAGGTCGATGATGTATCCGCAGGAGTGCATCCAGACGTCGAGGCCGAGTTCGTGGGCGAAGGCCCAGTTTTGGCGGTAGTGGGGCAGGAAGAATTGGTGGATGAGTTTTTCGTCGACCATGAGTCGGTCTTGTAGGCCCCAGTCGTCGTAGGCCATGACGCCGTCGCAGCCCAGCTGGGCCAGTATTCTCATTGACTCTCTCTGTTTTTCGGCGAAGCGTGCGATGAGGGCTTTGAGGTGGTCAGGGTGGTCGTAGTAGTCCATGAACATGTTTTGGAGGCCGTGGATATTGTGGACGCCTTCGTTCAGGGAGCCAAATCGCATGACGCCCAAGACGTATTTGGGGTTGTCCGTCTGGTTGTTTTCGATGATGGCATTTTTGGTGCCGTCGTAGCGGGAGGGGTTATTGAGGTCGGGGAAGTTATAGTCTTGTTGTCGTGTGATGTCCTGGATGGCATACTGTTTGGCCTGGCCAAAGTTTCCTTCGTCGTTGGCGGCACGTTCCCAGGTGACACCCCAGCAGTCAATGCGTTTGTCGATGGTGCCGGCGTTGGTCCAGGGCTGGATGTCGGGGCAGCCAAGGCCCACGTCGGTGGTCCAAGGGGCGGCCCATATGAGATCGTTTTCGAGGTTGTCAGGCAGGTAGTGGGGGACGCGGTCGGGGTTGCCAAAATGCACCGCTCGTTTGACTCTTTCACGGTGTGTCATGTGCTTTTAGACTCCTGGGGATGAATTACGTTTTGGTGTGGG
>CAYNXW010000070.1:0-10202 GCA_964401265.1 uncultured Pirellulales bacterium
GAAGTGCCACTTCATGCCCATGGCCCAACGGAAGGCTGTCAACGTGAAAATCGCCTGTTGAAGGACGGTCCCTGGAAAAAAGTTGGTCACATAAAACCAAGCGACCTCCTGAAATACTGCGAGGACGACAAGATTATTCTGCATAATCATTTAGACCATGTTCGTGCTGTTTGTTTCGGTGTTATACCAAACCACCAGTGGAAATCTCTTCAGCTTATCCGGAACCGGAACGTAACATTCTATCGTGACACACAATCCAAATCCAAGTGGCGAGCCTCATTTACTGATGGGAAAGCAGAAGGACTTGACTTGGTTGTTACCGATCCTGTTGCCTGTACCAAACTCGAACGTTCAGAAGAAATTGGCAAAGACTGTATCCTGACTGTCAGTCTGGGACCTGCCTGGAGCCCGAACAAACGGATACCCAGACGGTGCTACAAGTATGTGGCTGGTGTGGTAGAATTGCCCAGTGTGTGAACGACTGATTCGTGCTCTCGACGGCTGCAACGAACACCTTTACGCGGCGTGGCCTACGTCGCCTCACGGTCAGATTTTTTCGCCGGGTTTGGCTTGGCGGGTGATTTTGAAGGCTCGGTTGCCTCGGAACTGGCCTATTTTTCCGGCGAATTTGCTTTTGTCTTCGATCTGCATGATGAGTTCGCTGATGGCTTCTTTGGAGATTTTGAGGACGTCGCCCTTTTCGAGTGCGAGCAGTTCGCTGACCTTGATGGTGGTTTGTCCGAGGTAGACGCGTGATTTGAGTTTGGCTTCGGCGAAGTTTTCGAGCAGGCGGTCCTGTTGTTCTTCGATGGCGCCGGTTTTTCGGTAGCTGAACCAGTCCTGGCTGGAGAGTCGGTGCATCACCGGTTCGATGGTGTTGAAGGGGATGCAGAGGCTCATGGATCCGGCGCGGTTTCCCATTTTGATTTCGAAGCCGATGACGACGACGACTTCGTTGGGTGCGACGATCTGTACGAGTTGGGGGTTGGATTCGTGTTGGGTGACTTTGAAGTCGACGTCGGCGACGTTGCCCCAGGCTTCGGCGAGGGCGTCGAGGGCCCGTTCGATAATACGGTTGGCCAATCGTTGTTCGATCTGAGTGAGTGGTCGTTGGGGGATGTAGAGTTCGGCGCTGGAGCCGCCGAGCATTCGGTCGATGATGGGGTAGATGATGAGGGGGCTGATCTCCATGCAGATTTGGCCTTCGAGGGGCGAGCAGCTGAGCAGGGAGAACGAGGTGGGCGACGGGAGGGAATAGGTGAATTCGGCGAAGGTGAGTTGTTCGGTGCTTCGGACCTTGACTTCGATGATGGTGCGGAGGTAGCCGCTCAGGGCGGCGCCGAGGTTACGGGCGAAGCGTTCGTGGAGGCCTTCGAAGGCCATCATCTGGTCTTTGCTGACGCGTTCGGGTCTTTTGAAGTCGTAGGAGCGGACCTCTCGGGAGCCGGCGGGGCCTTGGCCCGCGGGTGAAGCGCCTGGTTCGTCGCTCTCCTGGTCGAGTTCGCCGCCGGCGACTGCCCGCAATAGGGCGTCTACTTCATCCTGGTCTAGTACGTCGGACATTGTGTTACTCTGTCTAGTCAGCTGTGGTGTGGACCCTTCACATGAGGCGCACCATGGCTGATAACGCCGATTAGTCTATTTATCGGACACTTGGTGCTGCAATCTTGAACCGACGTTGAGAAAGGATTGTTCGTGGTCGAGCAGGCGGGCCTTGGCGTCGAGGCCGCCGCTTGCGGAATAGCCCACGAGGGCTCCGGTGGCGCCGAGGACGCGATGGCAGGGTATGATCAGGGGCACGCGATTGTTGCGCATGACCTGGCCGACGGCGCGGGCGGCGTTGGGCCGGCGGGCGTGACGTGCTAATGTGGCGTAAGTAGTTGTCTGGCCGGGTGTTAGCGTCAAGCACGCCGCCAGTACGGCTTGGGTGAAGGTGCTGGCCCAGGAGACGTCCACCGCGACGTTGAAGGCGGCTGACTCACCGGCGAAGTATTGTTGCAGATCGTTTTGCAGCTCGGGCAAGAGGGTGTCATCGCGCTGGGGAGCGTCTGGGACGTTGTTTTTGGTCGGGGATTGGGCCAGGGCGGTGAGCAGCAGGTGTTGGGCGTCGGCCTGGTTGTCCTGGGGCAGGACGAGTCGGCAGAGCAGCTGGCCGCGGCCGGCCAGGGCGACGTATCCCCAGGGCGTCGGCGTGAGGGCATAGCGGAGGGGTTCTGGCCAGGTCAGGCTGCATTTGACTAATTTTACAGGGTTATTCATGTGATTCTCTGGCAGTGCAGGGTTGCAGGTGAGTGCTAGGAGGGCCAGCCATCGTCAGGGGGTGCTGTCACTGCGGGGCGGATTTTTTCATGACGACGATGGCGACGTCGTCGCATCGGCGTGTGAGGCCGGCGAATTTTCTCATGGCCCACATGATGTTCTTTGCGGCTTGTTCGGCGGTCATGTCGGCCGATGCCACCACGGTCTCGAGGAGTCGTTGCTTGCCGAAGGGCTCGCGGGCGAAGTTGCCGGTTTCGGTGAGGCCGTCGGTGTACATGACGAGCATGTGGCCGGGCTTGAGTTGCACCTGGCCGATGGTGAAGTGGCTTTCCAGGTCGATGCCCAGGACGGTGCCGCCTTCGTCCAGTCGGGCAAAATGGCCCCCATCGAGCAGCAAGGGCGGTTCGTGGCCGCAATTGCAGTAGTCCATCAGGCCGGTGGCGGGGTCAACGACGGCGACGAAGAGGGTGGCGAACTCGCCGTAGGCAATGTCGCGGGTGAACATGCGGTTGACGCGTCTGACGAGGTGTCCCAGGTCGGCGTCGTGTTGTGCCTGGGCGCGCAGGCTAGATCGTAGGGAGGCCATCGCCAGCGAGGCGGAGACGCCCTTTCCCATGACGTCGCCGATGAGCACGACGAGGCGTCCGTCGGCGACGGTGAAGAAATCGTAGAGGTCGCCTCCGAGCTCGTAGCAGGGGACGTAGAGTCCGGCGAGTTCGACGCCTTCGACGACGGGCGGTTTGCTGGGCAGCAGTCGTCGTTGGACCTCGGCGGCGAGCTTGAGCTGACGGCCCATGCGTTCGGCCCTGAGGGCTTCTGCGTAGAGGCGGGCATTGACGATGGCTGCGGCGGACTGGGCGGCGACGGTTTGTGCGACGGAGATGTCGGAGTCGGAAAAGTGTCGTTTGTACTTGTTGTACAGCCGCAGGGTGCCTATGCCGCGGTCTTTGTAGGTCAGGCCGATGGTGAGGTTGCTGATGAGGCCTTCTTTGTCGACGTCCTGGCGATAGCGTCCGAAGCGTTGGTCTCTGGCCATGTTGTCGACGACGATGACCTCGCCGTCGAGGGCGCGCATGTTGAGGCTGCTTTCGGCGGCGGTGACCGGTCCCTTGTTGATGTAGGCGTCGCTGAGGCCGTAGGTGGCCTTTAGGACGAGTTGGCCGGTTTCTTTGTCGAGCAGTCGTAGGCCTGCCGCGTCGGCGCCGACGGCCTGGGCGACGGTTTTGACCACGAGTTCGAGCACCTGAGGCAGGTCCAGGGGAGCGTTGAGCAGCTGTGAGGTCTGGCGGACGCTGGACAAATCGCGGTTGAGGCGGCGGACGGTGCGGTCGAGGGCTTTTTTGCTTGGTTTGGCCGGTTCGATGGTCGATGTCGGGTCCGGTTTATTGATCTGCTTGTTTTGGTCGCTTGTCATGGTTATATTATCCCCCGTTGCGCTGGCGCAATCAAGCTGATTCGCTGGAGCGGTTGGCGTGTCGAGATGACAGGACGCCCCAGGCGTGTTGCGAGACGAGGAGCCCCGATGAAGAAAGACGCAAAAAGTTGGCAGAGTCGCCTTGGCCAAGAGCAGGATGCCCGGGCGGTCGCCTTTGTGGAATCGATCAGCGTAGACCGGAGGCTTTACAAGTATGACATTGTGGGGAGCATTGCCCATGCGCAGATGCTCAGCGAGGTGGGGTTGCTCAGGCGTGAGGAGTTTCGCCAGATCAAAGAGGCGCTGACGCAGATTGCCGAGGAGATTGAGGCGGGTCGGTTCACGTTTGATCCGCGTTACGAAGACATTCACATGGTGCTCGAAGCGGCTCTGGTGGACAAGACCGGGCCGGTGGGTCAGAAGCTGCACACGGGGCGTAGCCGTAACGATCAGGTGGTGCTCGACATGCGTTTGTGGATGCGTGACACCATTGCGACGACCATCGAGCAGCTCATGGCGTTGCAGGAGGCGCTGGTGAAGATGGCGGCCAGGCAGGGTCAGACGCTGATTCCCGGCTATACGCATCTGCAGCGGGCTCAGCCGGTGCTGGTGGGGCATTATCTGCTGGCGTTTGTCGAGCAGTTCCATCGTGATCGACAGCGGTTTGAAGACGCTCAGCGGCGGGTGAACGTCTGTCCGCTGGGGGCGGGGGCGCTGGCGGGCTCGACGCTGCCGCTCGACCGGGCGCGGGTGGCGGAGATTCTGGGTTTTGCCGACGTGGCACGCAATAGCATCGACGCGGTTGCTGACAGGGACTTTTGTGCGGAGTTTCTGTTCTGTTGTGCGATGGCGGGTATGCATCTGTCGCGGCTGGCGGAAGACTGGATTATTTTCAACTCGCAGGAGTTCAGTTTTGTCGCCATCGACGACGCCTATTGCACGTCGTCGTCCATGATGCCGCAGAAGCGTAATCCGGACATGCTCGAACTGATTCGGGGTAAGACGGGTCGTCTTTACGGCCAGCTTGTCAGTATGCTGACGATACTCAAGGCTCAGCCGCTGACGTACAATCGTGACCTGCAGGAGGACAAGACGCCGATATTCGACGCGGCCGATACGCTCGGTGCGTCTTTGGATATGGCTGCGGCTTTGGTGCGTCACAGTGCGTTCAGGCCCGAGCACATTGAGCGTAATATCGACGCCGGCTTTCTGGATGCGACGGCGTTGGCGGAATATCTCGTAACCAAGGGGGTACCCTTCAGGCAGGCCCACCAGACGGTGGGCAAGCTGGTCCAGCAGGCGGAGGAGCAGGGGCTGCCCCTGGCGCAGTTGTCCATCGAGACGCTGCAGGGTGCTTGCGACAAGATTGAGCCCGACGTGTACGAGCATCTTACGCCCGCGCACGTTGTTGAGCGTTACGCCACGGCCGGCGCCGGCGGGGCCCGGCAGCTGGACGAACAACTGGGCTTCTGGCGTGAGCTGCTTAAGGGCGGTGCGTAAGGCTGGAACCACCAAGGCGCAAAGGCACCAAGAAGAGAAGCGTCTTTGACAGGATTAACAAGATTAACAGGATTTGTTAATACTGTTTTGGCAACTGCTGGTGGGCCTTCGGGTGCACGCGTTGAGCTATTCGAAGGGTAGTTCGGGTAGGCCTTTTTCGCGGCGGAGCTGGAGGTCTTGCCAGATCAGCGAGAGAAACTTGTCTTCTTTGACCCGTTCCACGTGGCCATCACCGAAGAGGACATTGCGTGCATCGCCGTCGTGATTTGCGAAAGGCTCATAAATAATGATAAGCTGATCGGGTATTTCGCCGACCAGGCCCGCGCCGCAGTAGACATAGGGTATTTGATCCGGCGTGTTACGGCGGGCTGGGCAGATCAGGTCATTATCAGAGACATATTCGTATTCAGAGTCTCGCAAAGTCTTCAAGTCCGGGGGAAATTGCTGGTTGTTGTCGTCTTGGTAAAAAATGCACGCCATATGCAACTGACGCAAGTTGGTCAGGCAAGCAATGTGTGACGGATATACGCACCCGTTATTCATGGCCGGTGCCAGCGCAAGGACTATCATCCATAGAACGCTAAGGACGATGCCGGCGACAGCCAGTTGTCTGCCCTTGCGCCGGTGCGGTCGGCGTTTGATTTCCGCCAGGCCGATCCAGCCAAGAATGATGCCGAAGAGGCCGGGGCATAAAAGAAAAATACATCCACCTATGCGCAGGTCAAAGGCGCCTACTGCTACCGCATAGGAAGCCCCTATGACAGCCAGTATCAAGGATACGAGGGCGAAATGGGAGATTTTGGGTGGTGAGGTTGTGGCGGCGGGCGAGGTAGTTTCGGCCGGTGGGGGTTGAGCGGGGGGCTGCTCTGGTTTGGCAGGTTCCTCAGTGGGCAGCGGCGTCCGGCAGTGCGAGCAGTACTTGGCGTCTTGGGGGTTTTCTGTGCCACAAGCAGGACAGTGCATGTCAAGCTCCTGTGTTGCTCTATTCGAAGGGCAGTTCGGGCAGGCCTTGTTCGCGGCGGAGCTGGAGGTCTTGTTGCATCAGGACGGAGAATTTATCCTCAGTGACGCGTTTGACGTTGCCGAGGGCAAAGAGGACATTGCGCTGTCCGTTGGGGGGTGTTGCGGGTTCGTAGATGATCACAAGCCTGCCGTTTACGTCGCTGGTCAGGCCCGCGCCGCGATAGATGTATGCTCCCTGGCCGGTCGGTGCGGCGGGGCATGTCAGGTCATTATCAGAGACATATTCATATCCCGCGTCCAGCAGAGTCTTCAGGTCGGGGGGGAATTGCTGGGTGTACTCATTTTGATACATTGTGATTGCCACACCCAACTGGTGCAACTGGCTAAGGCAGGCGGCATGTCTGGCCAGTTGCATAGACTGATTTTTGGCGTCCCACATCCAAAAATAGAAGAGTATTGAGAGGATGCTAACGGCAATTCCGGAGATGGCCAGGCCCTTGCCTCTTAGGCGGAGGGGTCGCCGGTTAATCCTATGGTAGGCGAACAGGCCCAGAATGATACCGATTGGCCCGGCAACCAAGCCAACACCGAAAAAACCTATGATGCCCAACCCCAGCGAGGCTTTGGCAATTTCTGACGTTTTGGGAGCGGCCGGTCCGGGCAACGGTGCATTGCAGTTGAGGCAGCACTTGGCGTCTTGGGGGTTTTCTGTGCCACAAGCAGGACAGTGCATGTCAAGCTCCTGTGTTGCTCTATTCGAAGGGCAGTTCGGGCAGGCCTTGTTCGCGGCGGAGCTCAAGGTCTTGTTGCATCAGGACAGAGAACTTGTCATCGGTGACGCGTTGGACGCTGCTGTCGGCAAAGAGAACGTTTTGTTCTCCATGGGTGTGGTTTGTGGCTGGTTCGTAGATGATGATGAGCTGGCCGGGTATGTCGCCGGTCAGGCCTGCGCCGCGATAGATGTAATGTACCTGATCCGGTGAGTTATGAAGAGCCGGACAGATCAGGATATTCTCGGAGGCATACTCAGCGTCCACCAAAGCCTGCAGGTCAGGGGGAAATTGATCATTGTTGTCAAGCTGATACATCGTAACGGCAGTTCCCAGGCCTTGCAACTGGGCGGCGCAGGCGACGCTTTGGGCCAGTCCTCGGGCACGGGAAAGGGCCGGCATGAGGATGGCTATAAGCAGCAGCAAGAGCAGGCTGACGAGGATGGAGATGCTGGACGTGATGGCTCCGGCAGTGGCCAAGCCCTTGCCTTTGAGCAGGTGGGGGCGGGCCCTGATCTTGTGCAGGGCCACCAGGCCCAGGATGATGCCGATGGGGCCGGTGACAAGGCCGACGCAAAAGAAGCCGAGGATGCCCAGGATCAGCGACGCAATGGCCAGGCCTGAGGTTCTGGGCGTGGCCGTTGGGGTGGCGTCGGGTGCGTCGGAAGGTGTAATTGCTTCGGCAGGATCGCTCTGGGCGGACAGGGGCGTTTGGCAGTTAGAGCAGTAGTTGGCGCTCTCTGCATTGGGTGTGCCACAAGCAGGACAGTGCATGTCAATCTCCCTGGCGTGTTGCCTCTTGAATAGGGCTGAGTATTTCCGTCGGAAGCCGGAACGACTATATCTTGTATATTACCCTCAGCAGGGGCACTGGGCAAGGGCTTTTCCCGATGTGCGGCGGGGCGATGCCCACAGCCGTGGCTGGGCAGGGGTTTGTCCGGCGTGGCGGTGCGTCTGGTTGGGCATGGATTTTCCCGCGGCAAAGTGGTAGAGTGGGCCTGTGGAAGGACAGGATTGTATGAAGAAATCGGAACTGGGATTAATCGAGTGGATTCGCAGTCAGGCCGGTGGCGGGGCGGGGCCGGGCGTGCTGACGGGCATTGGCGACGACATGGCGGTGCTGGCGGTGGGCTCCGAGCAGGTGCTCATCACGTGCGATATGCTGCTCGATGGCGTCCACTTCGACAGCAGTCAGGCGAGTCTGGCCCAGATTGGCTACAAGGTGCTGGCGGTTTCGCTGAGCGATTGTGCCGCCATGGCGGCCCTGCCGTTGGCGGCGGTGGTCTCGGTGGCTCTGCCCGACGGGTTGACGATGGCGGATGCGGAGGAGCTGATGGCGGGCATTGGGCGGGCGGCCAGGCGGTATGCGTGTCCGGTGGTCGGGGGCGACACCACCAGTTGGGACAAGCCGTTGGCGATTGATGTGGCCTTGCTGGGGCGGACCGACGGCGTCGAGCCGGTGCGGCGCAGCGGGGCCAAGGTCGGCGATGCGATTCTGGTGACGGGCGCGTTGGGAGGTTCTTTGGCGGGCGGGCACCTCGACTTTGCGCCGCGGATCGCCGAGGCGCGGCTGTTGGCCCAGATGGCGCCGCTGCACGCCCTGATCGATCTGAGTGACGGCTTGAGCACGGATCTGCACCACATTTGCACCGAAAGCGACGTCAGTGCGCTGCTCGACGCCGAGGCCATTCCCATCAGTTCCGCTGCGAGGCAACGGCCCGACCCGCTGGCAGCGGCGCTCAACGACGGGGAAGATTTTGAGCTGCTCTTGTGCACGGCGGCTGCGGACGCCCAGAAGCTGTTGAGCGTGTGGCCCACGCAAAGCGACGTGCCGCTGAGTCTGGTCGGGCAGGTATTGGAGGGCGACCCCCGCCAGCGTCTCTTTCTTCGGCGAGGCGGGCAAACGCTCCAATCGCTCAGCCCTGCCGGCTACGAGCACTTTCGCCGTGAGGGGCCGGGCTCATCCAGAAAGTAGTTGACGCAAATGGTCCTTTGGCTTAAGACTTTTCCGTGTGACTTGGGCAAGCTAACCCCCAGGAGGTATGCTCGTGAGCCTTGATGTGCTCTCCAGATCGGTTGACGACACTGTCGCGGTGGGCAAGGCCATCGGCCAAACCGCCACAGGCCACCAGGTGATCGCCCTGATCGGTGAACTGGGTGCGGGCAAGACGCATCTTATCAAAGGCATCGCCATCGGCCTGGACGTGGCTGAGCCCAATGCGGTGAGCAGCCCCACGTTTACGCTGATTAACGAGCACGCCGGCCGGCTCGATTTGTACCACATCGACGCCTATCGGCTTGACGACGCGCGCCAGCTCGAAGCACTCGGTTTCGACGAGTGCTGCCGCGACGGGGCTCTGGCGGTGGTGGAGTGGGCGGATCGCGTCTGGCCGCTGGTGGCTGAGTTTGAGCCTATCGAAATCCGCCTGGAACACCGCGGCCCCACTGAGCGTCTGTTGCGTCTGGCCAACCTGCCCGCCGTCATGCAATCGGCGGTGACGGCGGTGGCTTTGCCCGAACCAGGCCCGCCGAGTTGAGCAGGCCGGCCATGGCCATTGGCTGGCTACATGCCCGAAGGTCCATCCCGCATTTAAGGAGTCTAAAAGATGAGAATAAGCCCTTGCCTGCTGGCCCTGACGGTTTCTTTCATGGTGGCGCCTGTGTGGGCCCAGCCGCACATCAAGGTGCACAAGGCCAAGGTGGCGATATCGGCCCCGAATGAGGCTGGTATCGTGGTACTGCGGGGTGCTGCGGGGGCGGTTACCAGTTCCAGCGTCGTTCGGCTCAAGGTGACCAATCTCACTACCGACCGCGAGACGACGGTGGCGCTGGCGGCAGATGGCAGTTTTGAAGCGTTGATTCTGGCCAGGCCCGGCGACAAGCTGCGGGCGGTGGCGCGTAACGACGAGAAAAAACGCAGTCAGGGTACGTTCACCGTTCCGGCGCAGGCGGTCAGCGTGGTCGGGGCGTCAGATGAATCAGCTGAGCACGCCGTGGCCCTAAAAGGCGCAGCAGGCGACAAAGCGAGCGCCGCGAGGCCCGAGAACCGTGCAGCGCAAGCCCTTCAAGACGAAGCGGCCCGTGCGACGACCGCGGCCGGGGCAACGGTCTCGTCTAACAGACTGAGTGTCTTGATCGTGGTGACCGATCCTGCTACCAACGAGGTCGTTGCGGTCAGACAGCTCGCCGGGCGGAGCCGCTCTCGGACGCCGGACCTGGCCGTGCTGGGAAAGAGAATCGTTGACAGGCTCGCCACGGCCTTGTCGCGGGAGTTGTACGTGGGGCCGGCACGGGCG
>CAYNXW010000071.1:0-10060 GCA_964401265.1 uncultured Pirellulales bacterium
TTATTTATCAACCTCACCCCCTGTGTCCCCCTCTCGATGGACTAAACACCATGTCATATGCGCTGACAATGTTTCCCTCCATCTCGAGGGGGATATTGGCTGATGTCTCGATACTATAATCTTCCGAAGACTTCCTCGGATGAACCGTTACATATAGGTCAAAGAGCTCAGCTAAATCTCCTTTCAACTCATCTGAAGCATGGTCTAACTCACCGACTATGTCCCCTCTCCAGAATGCCGCCAGCCCCCCCAACGCCAACACACTTACCACCCCCAGAAATACCTTCCGAAACCTCACCATATCCCCAGATGAACGCACCAGCATCACCGCCCACAACATCACCGCTACATCCGTCACCCCGTTCCGAACAATCAGGCTGTCCGATGTCCCCCAGGCCCAATGCGACGCCACCATCAACACCAGCATTAGCAGCGCATAACGCGGCGCACGCCTGCCCAGCAACGTGTTCACCCCCGCCACATACTCCCGTGGATGAAACGTCAACGCCAAAAGCCCCCCCAACACCAGCCGTATCCGCCCCAACCCCGCTATCTCGCCCACCATCCCCAACCACAGAAACAGCAAAAGGGCAAAACTGCCCCACTGAAACCACCGCACCAGTAGCGACAGACTCCAACCCCGCGGCCCCGTCCATGCCCCATAGCGATCTGTCCCAACACTCAACACCGGCTAACCTCTGTCCCGCCCCGTTCCCGATGCCTCTTCCACCTCGCCACCAGCTTCCACCCGCACGCTCGCACCGGCCTCCAGCACCCGCCCATACGCCGCCGCCACGTTGTCCCACGTGTACCGCCGCGCCTGCGAAAAATCGTACCCCGCCCCATCCTGCAACAGCCGCTTCAACGCCGCCTCGATCGCCCCCTCGTCGTCAATCGACGCATACTCGCCGTAGCACCCCCCGGCCATGAACTCCTGCACCGCCGAATCCTCCGGCGCAATCGCCAGAATAGGCCGCTGAACACTCAAATAATCATACAACTTAAATGGCAACGCATACCGCACATCCCTGCCCGACAACAACACCAGAACGTCCGCTCCCTTCATATACCCCAGCACCCGCTCATGCTCCACCGGCGAGTGCGCCTCCACCAGATCCCCCAGCCCGCACGCCGCCAACGCCGCCAAATCCGCCCCGGCCAACGACCCGAACACGTGTATCGCCACCTTATCCCGCGATACCTCGCCCCGCTCGATCAACCGCGACAAAGGCCCCGCCAACAACGTCATCTTCCGATCCGAGTAAAAACTGCCCGTATACAAAATCACCTGCTTGCCCGACGCCAGCTCCAAAGGCGCAATCCCCTCGCCGGGCCAGTAACCATTCGTCACCACCTCACAACGTCCCCGCAACGCCCCGTCATACGCCGCCCGCAAATCCCGCCCCATCGCCTCGCTCACCACCACCGCCACGCTCGCCCGCCGCAACACCCGCCGCTCAAAAAAACGCCCCAAACGCCCCCGCACCGCATGACTGGCGATATTCTCCCGATTGCCCCACGGATCACGATAATCCACAATCAGCCGCACGCCACAAAAACAGCTAAGCAACCACCCCACCAGCATCGCCGAAAACGGAGGACCCGTTGCCACCACCTGCTTAATACCATGCCGCCGCACCACCCGCCAACCCCGCCACAACGCCGGCAAAATCCACCCGCTGTACCAGTCCACCTGTGGCACGTACCGCTCCCACACCCGCAAATACAACCGACGCCAGAATCCCACACGCGCCACCGGATAAGGAGGATACACCCCCGCACGATGCACCTGCCCCGCCGACGGAATCGACGCGTCCCGCGCCTCCTTCCGGCCCAGACGCGCCGCCACCACATGCACCTCGTAACCCGCCTGCCCAAACAACCCCGACAGATAACTGAAACGCTTGCCCCCCACCGCCACACTCGGCGCAAAATGATAAGACACCAGCAGCAACCCACCTTTGCCTGTCCCGCTCGTCGCGTCCTTGCTCATCGTCCTTAGCCTGCCTTTAACGCCGCCTCGTCGACCCGCTCCGATGTAACCCCCACCATCATCCCGTAAAACGCAGCTTCGCGTCCAGACGCCCCTCCGCCAGCAGCTTCTTGATCTGACCAATCCGCTGATACCGTGGCCCCTCAAACTCCTCCAGCGTCACGCCCTCCCCCTGGTACGCCTCGTAAAGCTCTACCGCACCACGCTGCACGTCCCACGCCGTCTCGAACCCCCCCACCACTTGCCCCAGCCGGTCGCAATTCACCTTGTAGCACCGCTTGTCCGGAGACGCCCCCTCCGCAAACGCCACCTCGCAACCCGGCACCGTCTTGCCCACCACCTGCGCAATGTCACGTATCTGCAAATTCTGCGACGTCGAGCCCACATTGAACGCCTGCTTGTGCACCAGCTCCTTCGGCGCCTCCAGCACCGCCGCAAACGCCGCACAAATGTCCCGTATATGAACCACCGGCCGCCAGGGCGTCCCGTCGCTCTTCATAAAAATCTTGCCCGTTGTGTAAGCCCACGCCACCAGATTGTTCAGCACCAAATCAAAACGCAGCCGAGGCGACACGCCATACGCCGTCGCGTTCCGCAAAAACACCGGACTGAACCCCTCATCCGCCAGCTCCGACACCGCCTGCTCCGTCAGCACCTTCGACTCCCCATAAGGCGTCACCGGATTGAACGCCGACGTCTCGTCCAGCAACGCCTCGCCCCCCGCCCCGTAATTGCTGCACGACGACGAAAAAATGTATCGCTTCACCCCCGCCGCCTTCGCCACCTCCGCCAGACGCGCCGACGCCCGATAGTTGATATCATACGTCAAGTCCGGATCCAGATTCCCCAACGGATCGTTCGACAACGCCGCCAGATGACAAATCGCGTCAAACCCCGCCACATCCTCCCGCTCCACGTCCCGCACGTCCTTCACTATCGTCTCCACGTCCTCCCAACTATTCCCAAACGTGCAGTAACGATACAAATCACTGTCCAGCCCCACCACCTCATGACCCCGCTGCTTCAACAACGGCGCCAGTATCGTCCCGATATATCCCCGATTACCCGTCACTAATACCCGCATGAATTCACCTTTCGCATATCCTGACGCAGGCATCTCGCCCACTGCTCAAATACCCGTCGCCGCTGGCGACACTGCCCCTTATCCCTCACCCTTTCCTCAAATCACCACCTTATGACCGAAAAACCCTTCCGCATACCCACTCGCCGAGTTGCACTCCATCCCCCGAAGCCGCAACAACCCCAAAAACGTCTCACGATCAAACCAACGCCGCCCCCGCTGCGTCGCAAAATGCTCCTCCAGCAATTCAACCTTCCGCCCACACACATCCTCGCTCAAAGGCACAAACACGTTAGGCCGGCCCATGTCCCCATCATACTTAGGCGTCTCATACTCCAAAATCAAGTGATCCCGCCACGTATTCCACGTCAATTGCTCGATCAACCGATGATCCTGGTGCAAATCCCCCCGACTGTGCGTAAATATCACGTCCGGCTGCACCTGCCCCTTCATCGCCTCAAATTCATCCTTCACCCGTTCGCCCACAAACGGCAGATACCCATCCCGAAAATCCTTCACCTCCACCTGCGCCGCCGACGCCCCCAGCAACGCCTCCGCACTCGCCAACGCCTCCGACCGCCGCGCCTCGTTACCACTATGGCTCCACACTACCCAGTGCACCCGCACCTCCGCCGCCTCGCCCAACAGCCGCAACAGCGTCCCCCCGCAACCAATCTCAATGTCGTCACAGTGCGCCCCCAGACACAACACCGTCAAAGGCCGCCCCCGCTCCGCCAACAATCTCAATGCCTGCATAACCACCTGACCTTGAAACATGAAATATGAAATAGGAAGTCCTAAGTCCTCTCTTCATTCATAACTCATAACTCATAACTCTCTTCTACTTGTCCCAAACCTGCCACACCGCCTGCCCCCGCGCCGCCAGGTCCTCCAGCGACTGCTTCTCCTTGAACGTATCCATCGCCGCCCAAAAACCATCATACTTCGTCGTCCTCAGCTTGTCCGCCTCGATCAACCGCTGGAAAGGCCGACCCACCAGCTCGTCCCCCGCCTCCATGTAGTCAAATATCTCACGACGCAGCACAAAGTAACCCCCATTAAGCCAGATGTCCGCCTTGCCCGCCTCCTTGATGCTCGCCACGTCCCCGTCCAGGCCCGTCTCCACCACATGAAAACTGTGCGAAGGCTTCACCGACAAAAATCCCGCCACCTTCCCCGATGCCATGAACCCATCCAACAATCGCGGCAGCGGAAAATCCGTCAGATTATCACTGTAATTCGCCAGAAACACCTCCTCCCCCTCCAGGTAAGGCTTCACCGCCTGCAGCCGCTCCCCAATGTTCGACCGCAACCCCGTATCCACAAACGTAATCGTCCAGTCGTCAATATCACGACTGTCCAGATCGATCCGCTTGCCCCCGCCCGAAAGCGTAAAATTATTCGACGCGCACTCGTTGTAGTTCAGAAAATAATCCTTAATCAACTCCCCCTGATACCCCAGACATAAAATAAACTCCTTGTGTCCGAAATGCGCATAGTACTTCATCACGTGCCACAATACCGGCCGATGACCGATAACCACCATCGGCTTGGGCACCGTGTCCGAATACTCCCGCAACCGCAGCCCAAACCCGCCGCAAAACAGTACCACCTTCATCACGCCGCTCCTAACTGCTCGCCTGATATCATTGCGCCCCTTCGACGACCGCCGCCCACACCTCAATACACCGCTACTTCTGGTATCGGCACAACGAACTTGCCGCCCCAATCCCGTATGTGCTTCATCTGCTCCATGATCTCCCGTCCCAGGTTCCAAGGCAAGATAAACACATAGTCCGGCTTCGTCCGATCGATCATCTCAGGCCCGAATATCGGCACGTGCGTCCCCGGCAAAAACTTGCCCTGCTTGTGCGGATTCCGATCCACCGTATAATCCAGAAAGTCCGAACGCACCCCGCAATAGTTCAACAGCGTGTTACCCTTGCCCGGCGCCCCGTAACCCGCCACACGCTTGCCCTGCCGCTTCGCCTCGATCAGAAACGCCAACAGCTTACGCTTCGTCTCCTTCGCACGCTCCCAAAACGCGTCATACACCGCCATCCCGTCATACCCCTTCGCCGACTCCCGCTCACGCAGCTCCTCCAAAGCCGCCGTCACCGGCTTGCTCGCGTCCTCCTTGTGCCTGGCGTAAAGCCGCAACGACCCCCCGTGCGACTTCAACTCCTCCACGTCAAACACCGCCAACCCATGCGCCTCCATGATCGCCTCCCCCGACAACAGCGAAAAATACGAAAAATGCTCATGATAAATCGTATCCAGCTGATTCCCCTCGATCAGCCGCATCAAATGCGGAAACTCCAGCGTCACCACCCCCTCCGGCTTCAACAACACCTTCATCCCCGCTACAAAATCATTCACGTCCGGCACCTGCGCCAGCACATTGTTGCCCAATATCAAATCCGCTTGCTCACCCTGCTCCAACAACTGCTTCGCCAACGACTCCCCAAAAAACTCCGTCAGCGTCCGCACCCCCTTCGCCTCCGCCGCCTCCGCCACGTTCCGCGCCGGCTCCACACCCAACACCGGTATCCCTCGCTCCACAAAATACTGAAGCAAATACCCGTCGTTACTCGCCAGCTCCACCACCTTGCTCGCCTCGCCCAGCCCAAAACGCCCCGTCACCGCCTCCACATACGCCTTCGCGTGCGCCAGCCAACTCTCCGAATACGACGAAAAATAAGCGTAATCCCGAAAAATATCCTCCTCGCTCACATACTGTTCCAACTGCACCAGATAACACCGCTCGCACACATAAACCTGCAGCGGATAAAAAGGCTCCATCCGATTCAACTCATCCAACCCCAGATAACTCTCGCACAAAGGCGACATCCCCAGGTCCACCACAATATGACTCAACTCCGTCCCGCAAAAACGACACGTCGCTCCGTGCCGATACGCCGCCGCCAACGCCTCCTGCAACTCGCTCGTCCTGTTCGCCTGCGCCTGCATCTGCATCATCAACGCTCCCTCTAGGCTCGCTCAAATAAACTCTGGCTCAAGTCCCAGCTCGCCAACCATCCCCGCTACTTCCTTGTAATAAATGGGATTCGCCAGGATAATCACGTCAGGCCGCTCCTGACGCAAAAACGCCGGACCCACAATCTGCTGGCCCGTCCCCGCAACATACTTGCCATCCTTCCGTGGATTAATGTCCACAATGTACCGTATCTGCTCCGTCACCCCCAAAGCATTGAGCAACCCCACACCCTTCGAACCCGCGCCCCACAGCACCGCCCGCTTACCCCGCGCCGCCAGATCCGCCAGCCGCTCCCGCCAACGCGCCAGCAACTGCTCGTACTCGGCCCGAAACTGCCCCACCTCCTGACGCATCCGCTCCAACTCGCCCCCGCACCCCTGCCCACGCTCCTGTTTCCCCGAGCCGCTACCGTCAGCCTCCACCCGCGCCTCGATCGCCAAAAACTGCCCCCCGTACCCCTCGTAAACATCAAGCACCTCAAATCCGTTCCGCTCAAACGACTCCCCCAGCGCCGACGCCCCAAAATAACAACAGTGCTCGTAAATAATATCCCAGATGCACAACTCCCGCAAAATCAGCGACACATTCGGCACCTCAAAATACACCACCGTATCGCCCCGCTCCCCAATCGCCGACCGTATCGCCCGCAAAAACTGCCCCGGATCCTCGATATGCTCGAACACATACCGACTGCAAACCACGTCCGCCTGATAATCCTTGTACGCCTCCGAATAAAAATCCCTGATAATCTCCACCCGCTCGCCCGAGCCGCGATCATCCGCCACCGCCTCGTAACTCGTGTCGAACCCGATCCCCCGCCCCCCGCTCAACTCGCAAAACATATACAAAAAATCACCCTTGCCGCACCCGATATCGATCATCGTCTTGCCGTCCAGCCCATACGTGTCGATCAGCCGCCGCAGCAACTGCCGAGTGTAATCCTCATACACCTCCGAACAAAACAGCGAATTCTCATACGCCTGGCTGTAATCCAGCAAACCCGCGTCAAACGCCTCGTTCCACACAAACCCGCACTGCTCGCAAAACGCCAGCCGAATATCACCCCGCGCACATCCCAACGCCTCCTCCCGCGTCGCCCACTGCACACACACGTTCACCGGCGTCTGCGCCAGCTCAAAAAACACCGCCGCACCACCCGCCCCACACACCGGACATGTCGCTTGTCTCTCCGTCACCGCATCCTCCCTGTCACTCCTGGCCTCTTAAAACCCCCTACATCAGTAGGGGGTGCTCGCTTCTCGTGTCGCGGGCATCTTGCCCGCGCCCTAAAGCCCCCTACGTCAGTAGGGGGCCAAAATCCTGTTAATTCTCCTGCAATCTTCGTCGTCAAAATCCTGTTACACTCAAGACTCACGAATCGACGCTTGCATTGGGCTGTCCCCTCCTGTCAAAATCCTGTAAATCATGTTAATCCCGTCAAAAAATCTTATCCCTGCTTCCGACCGGCCCACTACTCCCGCTTCCACACCGGCTCACCCTTCGCCCCACGCACCAACCGCCTCAATGCCGTCAACGGCAGCAAGAAGTAACTCATCTCTTCCTTCGCCAACACCGGAAACACCCATAACGCCGCTATCCACACTCCCAAAAACACCGCGACCCGCACCGCCAGCACCACGCCCAACTGCAACTCAGGCCATGCCGTAAACGTCGGCAACCGCACCAGCAACGTCACCGCCCCGCACCCCAGCGTCACCCCCAGAAACCGACCCAGATACCCCCAGCACAACACCTGCCCAAAACCCACCCCCACCGTCTTACCGATCCGCCCAAACAAATACCCCATCATCACCATCCCCGACGCCACCGTCCCAATCGCCGGTGCCACAAACGAAAACAACGTCCCCCGTCCCAAAAACACCAGCGACGTGCTCAACACCACGTTCGTTACCAACGCCAGCCCCGCCGACACCGCCACAGGCCGCGTCTGACCAAACGACTTCAACAACGCGCTCGCCACCGTAATTTGTACCGGAAGTATCAATAAATATATCGCAAAAGGCCACGCCGCCTGAACGTACTCATGTCGCAACAATAACAGCACCGCCTCCCGGCAGTTAAACAACAAAAACGCAAACACCGGAAAGATGACCAACGCCACCTTGTTCGCCGCACTACGCCACAAACGAAACGCCCGAGCATGCTCACCCGCCTGCCCCAGACGCGCCAGGTCCGGCATCAACGCCGAACCCACCGCCCGCGTCAATCCCCCCAACGCCGGCAAGGCCCGTGCCCCCGGATGATACACCGCCAACGACGCCGCACCGAAATACCCCGAGATCAACGCCCGGTCGTACTTCATGTTCAGCATCGCAATCATCGAACTCACCACCAGAGGCCAGCAATAACTGAACTGCTCCACCAAAAGCGAACGCTCAGGCCGCCAACGTCCCCCCGGCGACAGCCACAACATCTGAACCACCCCCAAAGCCCCGCACCCCATCATCCAAACCACCTGAGCACCCACCACTTGCCCCACCGACGCACCTGTCAAAAACAACCCCACCGCCAGCAACGCCTGCCCCCCGTGCGTCAACATCCCGAACGCCCCCGCACGCAAAGGACGGTCCAGACTGATCAAAAACGGCGACACCAGATTCACCACCAGACTGCCAAACCCATAGAGTGAAAACTGCTTCAGCAACGGCGCCAAATCCGGATTCTTCTGCGACAACGCTAACGCCCCCGCGCCAAAATACAACACCCCCGCGATCACGCTCGCCTGCACCAGCGTCACCAGCACCGTCTGCACCACAAACGACCGCCGACGCTCCGCCCCCAGCGTACTGATGTAGTAGTAAAAACTGCTGCCCAACTGCAGGTTCACAATCGCCACCAGAAGCTCAAAGGCCAGCAGCACCTGCAAATACGTCCCCATCGTCACTTTGTCGTCGCTGAAATGACGCAGCAGCACCACCTGTGCCGCAAGCGTCGTCAGATGCGTCAACTGACCCGTCGCAAATATAATCGCACTCTTCTTAAATAGACGCATCGTCCTGTTAACCTGCTAAAGACCAGCCGGCAGCGCCACGCCCACTCTGCCGGCCATTACTCCCGCCACACCCCAACACCAACTGTCATACGCTCGGGCACTCCTGACTCGCGCTCAACTCTTGACACTTCCGCTCGCGCCACCCTGCACCGGCTTCACCAACGGCGACCGCCAATCCGCCACCCTCTCCGCACGAAACGACCGAGCCGAACCGCTCGTCAACCACGGCAGATGCGCCACACTGTGCTCGTCCACCAGACGCGTGAACAACGCGATGCGTTGACCCGAAAACTCCAACGAACCGTTCACCGCCACCCCCACCTGCATCCGCAACAACTGACCCGCGCGACGCTGACGAACCGGCAACGTCACATCAATCAAATCATCCATCGCCGGCGACTGTTTCGCATTACGCCACACCAGCGTCCGTACCGTACCGTCTCGATTCGTCACGTCCATCGACACCCACACCAAATCCATCTCCCCAGCTGACATGCCGATCGCCTCCCACCACTGCCCGAACGTCTTCGCGCTGTTCATCTGCAACACCGCCGTGTCAAACTCCCGCTTACGCGCCTTCTGGTGGTGAGTAATCTTCATGTTCCGCCGCAACCCCACGATCGTCTCCCGCAAACGTATCGCCCCCACCACCCGAAACACCATCACCACCATCGACAGCACGCACAAAAAAATCATCAACGCCCCCGTGTGACGCACCACCAGCATAAACATCCCCAACCCCGCTGCCACCAGCGTCACCACATAGATGAAAATCACCACGTGACCGTGCCGCAACCCCATGTCCAACAACCGATGGTGAATATGGCCCCGGTCCGGAGAAAATATGTGCCGACGCTCCAATACCCGACGCGTCATCGTGAACAACGTATCAAAGATCGGTATCCCCAACGCCAGGAAAGGCAACGCCAGACCCACCAGCGTCGCCGACTTCGTCGCACACATAATGCTCGCGCC
>CAYNXW010000072.1:0-10051 GCA_964401265.1 uncultured Pirellulales bacterium
AAACACTTTATGCACAACAGGGGCAAACACAAGTGCAGAAAACACAAGACCTTAGGAAAAAACTAAAACAACTCACACAAATCACCGCCCCTATGAATAATACTGCTGGATAACTTATATATATTCTGTAATAATAACCAATCAAATATGTGCCGCCCGAGCAGGCCTTCTGTTCGGACGAGACCACCATGTAAACCGCAAGACAGCTCAGCCCATACAGTTGAGCCACCCTACTTGGAGGTGCACCGGATGAAGGTCAAATGTAACCGCATCGCCCTGCATGAGGCCGTCCAATTGGCCTCTTCCATCGTGCCCAACCGGACACCCAAACCGGTGCTTCAGTGCGCCAAGATACACGCCAGCGCGGCCGAAAGCAAAATCACCGTCGTCGCCACCGATAGCGAAATGACGCTGACCTTCGCCGTCAGTCAGGTCCAAATCGACACCGAAGGCGATGTCGTCGTTCCGGCCGCCCGTATCGCGGGGATCTTACACGAATCCAGCGATGAGACCGTCGATGTCGAAACCCAGGACGATTTCCTCGAAGTGGTCGGCCACGACAGTCGCTTCCACATCGTCTCCATGGATCCCGCGGATTTCCCCGTGACCGAATCGGCCAACGAAAACGCCGCTTTCACCATCAAGGCCGGCCTGCTCAAGCATCTCATACACATCAGCAGCTTTGCCGCCGCCCGCGAAAATACCCGCTATGCCATCAATGGCGTCCTCTGGGAACAAGAAGGCAACAAGCTCCGCATGGTCGCCACCGATGGCCGACGCCTCGCCCAAGCCGACGGACCCGTCAAACCGGCCGAAAAAGACGCCCAAAGCAGCGGCATCGTCCCTATCAAGGCCATGTCCGTCCTCGAACGGGTCATCCGCGACGGCGACGAAGATGTCAACATTGCCTTTACCCCCAATCAGATCGTCGCCTGGACCGAACAGGCAGAACTCGTCAGCAACCTGGTCCAGGGACGGTTCCCCAAATACAGCGATGTCATCCCGAAAGGAGCCGACAAAAAAATACAAATCCCCAGCGACGCCCTCCGGGGGGCCGTCCGAAAAGCGGCCCTGCTCAGCAATGAGCAATCACGAGGCGTCCAGTTCGCCATTACCCCCGAAAAACTCTGCATCACCTCCAGCACCCCCGAGGCCGGAGACGCCGAAATTAACCTGGCCGTCTCCTACCAGGGCGAGCCCATCAAAATCGGCTTCAACCCCGAATACCTCCTCGATATGCTACGCGTCATCGAAGCCCCCGAGGTCGTTTGCGAACTCTCTGACGCCAGCAAGCCCGGCCTCATCCGGGCCGGAAAAGACTTCCTCTATGTAGTTATGCCGGTGACCGTATAATCATGAACGCCTGGGACGACCAAAAATTGCAGCGTGTCCACCAGGCAGCCGCCAGGCCCGACCGCCTCTGCCGGCTCGGCAACACCGTCCAGAGCTACATCGACCGCGTCGTCGAACCGCGACAGGAAAAACTCGGGCTCCTCGCGCAGGCCTGGGCCCAGTTGCTCCCTGCCGCACTCGAAGAGCACAGCTGTCTCGATAACATCCACCGAGGCACGCTGCGGGTACTGGTCGACGATGCCGCCAGCCTCTACGAACTGAATCTGCTCCAACAACAGGGGCTCCTCAACGAACTGCGAACACTCTGCCCTACCGTCGCCGTCAGTCGCCTCAAACTAGTGCGAGGCTATTGGCAACCAAACGACTGGAAGGACCATGAAGGCCGGCAAAAACGCCGACCGCCACGCCAATATAAAAACTCTTACCACTCGTATGCGTACAAGAAATAGAAAGACTATGGAAAACCAGACCTTCGCCGACAAACAACAACCCGATGACCAAAGCGAACCGCAAACACCACCAACCCAACCGGATGGCCCGGCAACGCCCTCGCACTACGAAGCCGACCAGATTACCGTCCTGGAAGGCCTGGCCGCCGTCCGAAAACGCCCCGAAATGTACATCGGCGACCGACAGTCACGTGGACTACACCACCTCGTCAGCGAAGTCGTCGACAACTCCATCGACGAAGCCATGGGTGGCTACTGTGACCGCATCACCGTGCGCATCAACGCCGACGGCAGCTGCACCATCGAAGACAACGGGCGGGGTATCCCCGTCGGCGTCGAAAAAAGCACCGGTAAACCCGCCCTCGAAGTGGTCCACACCATTCTACACTCCGGGGGAAAATTTGACGGAAAAAGCTACAAGGTCTCCGGAGGCCTCCACGGCGTCGGCGTCTCCGTCGTCAATGCCCTCTCCGAATGGCTCGAAGTCGAAGTCGGACGCGAAGGCAAAGCCTACCGCATGGAGTTCGAACAAGGCATCAAAAAAGGCGACATGCAGGACGCCGGGCCCCGAAAACAAACCGGCACCCGCACCACCTTCAAACCCGACCCCGACATCTTCCCCGATGTCACCTTCCGCTTCGACGTCCTCGAACACCGACTACGCGAACTGGCCTACCTCAACGCCGGGCTACGCATTATTCTCATCGACAAAAGAGAAGAAGGTAAACGAGAAGAGTATTACTTCGAAAGAGGACTCGTCGAATTCGTCGAACACCTCAACGATGCCAAAGATGTCCTTCACAAAAAAGTGATCCATCTCAAAAAGAAAGACCCCGAAAATAATCTCGAATGTGAAATCGCCTTCCAATACACCACCGGCTACACCGAAAACGTCGTCGCCTTCGCCAACAATATCCATAACCTCGACGGCGGCACCCACCTCAGCGGCTTCCGCTCAGCCCTGACACGCACCCTCAACAGCTACGCCCGAAACAATAACATCGTCAAAAACAATGTCCTGCCCACCGGAGACGACCTCCGCGAAGGCATCACCGCCCTCGTCGCCGTCAAATTGCCCGACCCCCAGTTCGAAGCACAAACAAAAGTCCGACTCATGAATCCCGAAGTCGGCACCTTCGTCGAAACTACCGTCAATGAGCTGCTCGGCCAATACCTCGAAGAAAACCCCTCCGTGGCCAAACAGGTCGTCAACAAAGGCGTCCAGGCCGCCGCCGCACGCGAAGCCGCCCGAAAAGCCCGCGAACTCACCCGACGAAAGGGCGCCCTCTCCGGAGGGAACCTGCCCGGAAAACTCAGCGACTGCTCCTCCAAAGACGTCGAACATTCCGAACTCTTCCTCGTCGAGGGCGATTCCGCCGGCGGCTCCGCCAAAAGCGGACGCGACCGACAATTCCAGGCCATCCTGCCTCTCCGAGGTAAAATCCTCAACGTCGAAAAAGCCCGCCTCGACAAAATGCTCAGCCACGAAGAAATCCGCACCATCATCTCCGCCCTCGGCACCGGCATCGGCACCGACGAGTTCGCCTTCGATAAACGCCGCTACGGCAAAGTCATCATCATGACCGATGCCGATATCGACGGCGCCCACATCCGCACACTCCTGTTGACCTTCTTCTTCAGACAAATGCGCGAACTGATCGTACGCGACGCCCTCTACGTCGCCCAGCCGCCCCTCTACGAAATCGCCCGAAGAAAAGAACGCGCCTACGTCACCAACGAAGCCGACATGCGACGACGACTCACCGAACAAGGACTCAAAGGCGCCCAACTACGCATCCGCGCCCAGGAAAATGAACCTGTGGTCATCGATGGGGAAAAACTCGAAAGCATCCTCGAGGTCCTTACCGATGTCGAAGAACAACTACGCATCCTCAGACACCGCGGCATCGACGTACGCCACTTCCTCAGCCACGACGGCGGCCCCGACAAGGGCCTGCCCACCTACCGCATCGTCGTGGACCAAAAAGACGAATACTTCCACTCCCAGGACGAATACAACCAGCGAAGTGCCGAATTGGCCGCACAAAACGCCGAACAAAACGGGCACGACGATGACGACGACGCCAACGGACAACAAGGGCTCATCCGCGAAGAACTCCACGAAGTCCGACGACTCAACGAACTACGCGATTTGCTGGCACCCTTCCATATCGGACCCGACGACTACTTGCGACGCCAGGAACACAATGTCTCAGGCGAACCCCTGCCCACCAAGTTCGTCTTGGTCGACCCCGAAGGCACACAAACCGATTTGCCCAATCCGCCCGCTATCGTCAAAGGCATCCGCGATCTCGGTAGCCGCGGCATCACCATCAAACGCTTCAAAGGCCTCGGCGAAATGAACGCCGACGAACTCTGGTCCACCACCATGGACCCCAGCACCCGCACCCTGCTACGCGTCAAACTCGAAGACGCCGCCGAAGCCGATCGCCTCTTCTCTATCCTCATGGGAGACAATGTCGAACAACGACGCGCCTTCATCGAAAATCACGCCCTCGAAGTCAAAAACCTCGACGTCTAACACCCAAAAAAAACACTAAAGACCCTACCACCAACACCGGGTAATCCCCCCTGACCGCCATGGCCCAGCTGCCCACGTCCCCACAAATCAAAGCCTGGGCCCGCGAGATCGGCTTCGACCTCGTCGGTATCAGCGAGGCCCTGCCCCTCGACGCCGCCAACGCACAAGCCTGGCGCGACTACCTCGACCAAAGCCGACACGCCTCAATGCACTACCTCGCCCGCACCGGCCCACTGCGACTCGACCCCCGACAATTCGTCCCCCAAGCCCAAAGCATCATCTGCACCGCCACGAATTACTACAGTCCCGATCCACCCCGTGGCCCAAAGCCCCACGACCCAGACAAGTCGCCCCCCGGTGCCGGCCCCCGCGGGCGCATCGCCCGCTACGCTCGCTTTGGCGATTACCATGACCTCATCCGCCATCGCCTCCACCTGCTAAAAGAACGCATCGCCCAAGCCTGCCACCCCAAGCCTCGTCTGCGCTGCTGTGTCGACACCGCCCCCCTGGCCGAAAAGTACCACGCCGCCCGCGCCGGCATCGGCTGGATCGGCAAGAACTCCCTTCTGCTACACCCCACCTTCGGCTCCTACCTGCTCCTCGGCGAGATTGTCACCGACCTGCCCCTCGAACCTGATCAACCCACACCCGACCACTGCCGCCAGTGCACCCGTTGCCTCGACGCCTGCCCCACAGCCGCACTGACCGGCCCGCGTTGTCTCGACCCCCGACGCTGCCTCGCCTACTGGACCACCGAAACCGAACAGCTCCCCCCACCCGACATCGCCAGACTCCTGCCCCCGCGACTCTTCGGCTGCGATACCTGCCAGGACGCCTGCCCCTTCAATCAACACCCCACTCCCACCAGCGATCCCGACCGCCAACCTCATCCGCAATGGACCTACCAGACACTGGCCGACCTGGTCACCCTCTCCGACGCCGCCCTCAAGGAACGCTTCGCCGGTTCCGCCATCGGCCGCGCTACCCCCAATCACCTCCGCCAACTCGCCCAACTCGCCCTGAAAAAGGCCCCCAACCCCCACGATAGCCCTGAAAACCGCTGAAACGCCCCCCCATATCACCCTCCGTGACCGCCAAAACCCTGCCAACAGGCATTTGACTTGTGCAACCCCCGCCAATTTGGTAAACCATAAGAGAGATGTTATCAGACCGTTCCCCGCGAACACTCAACCTGGCAAGCACTTAGAGCGAGGCTAAACAAAAACCACATCCAAAAAAAAGGCCGGAAGAACACCTGCTGAGACAACTCCGTTGAGACCCCGACCCAGGCGAGACCCCCAATATGGTAACGCCCACTACAGCTCTCAACTGCCACGTCCTGGTGCTCAATAAGCATTACATGGCCGTACGTGTCACACATGTAAAACGTGCTATCTCTCTTATATTCAAAGACTTAGCGGAAGTTATCGACTTCGACCAAGGCCAGTACCTCAACTACGATTTCGAATCCTGGCTTGAAGTCTCCCAACTCAAAAAACGCTTCGAACCCCACGAACACGACTGGCTCCACACCGTCCACCTCAGCATCGCGGTCCCCCGCGTCGTCCGCCTGCTTTCCTACGACCGCATGCCCCGACCCAGCGTCACCCTCAACCGGCGCAACATCTTCGCACGCGACCGCAGCCGATGCCAGTACTGCGGCAGACACCTGCCCACCTCCGAACTCAGCCTCGACCACGTCATCCCCCGAAGCCAGGGAGGCCAAACCACCTGGGACAACATCGTCTGCGCCTGCATCAAGTGCAACGTCAAAAAAGGCGGACGACGACCCCACCAAGCGGGCATGAAACTCATCAACGCCCCCGTCAAACCCAGATACTCCCCCGTCATGGGCCTGAGCATCAACCAGGGACGATACCGCTCCTGGAAACAATTCCTCAACCACGCCTACTGGTCCGTCGAACTCAAATAAACCGCCCCTCGACGCCAGAAACGCCCCACCAACGCGTCTTCCCTGCCAAAAATCCGCCCTGCTACTGGCGTGCTCACCCGTTTTACCGTACACTCCTATCCCGTGAGAGATTAACCCGCAACCGAAACATAGGCCCAAACATGCGCAATTCCATCGACACCCGACGCTTCCTCGCCCGACTCGACACCCGTGCCCTCGGACACCTCTTCACCGACACCCTTATCATCGGCGCCGGCGTCGCAGGCCTCCGCTGCGCCATCGAAGCTGCCCCCGCAGGCCAAGTCATCATCCTGGCCAAAGAAAAACCCACCGAAACAAACACCTACTACGCCCAAGGCGGCATCGCCGCCGTCCTCGAACCCAGCGACTGCACCGACGCACACCTCGAAGACACCTTACGCACCGGCTGCGGCCTCACCGAACCCGATGTCGCCCGACGCGTCGTCTCTCAGGCCCCCCAGCACATCCGCCAACTCCAACAGTGGAACCTGCCCTTCGATACCGAGGCCGATCAGCTCGCCCTGGGACGCGAAGGTGGACACTCTCACCACCGCATCGTCCACGCCTTGGGAGACGCCACCGGAACCGCCATCGCCGAGTGCCTCATCGACCAGGTCCAGAAACTCCCCGACGTCAAATGCTTCCAGGACTGCTTCGTCATCGACCTGCTCACCGAAAACAACCAATGCCTCGGCGCCCTGACCTACCACCCAAAACACGGATACCAGTGTATCTGGGCCCGATACACCGTCCTCGCCACCGGCGGCGCCGGCCGACTCTACCGTGAAACCAGCAACCCCCCAGGCGCCACCGCCGACGGACTCGCCATCGCCTACCGCGCCGGCGCCGTACTGACCGACCTCGAATTCATGCAGTTCCACCCCACCACACTCTACATCGCCGGCGCCGAACGAACCCTCATCACCGAAGCGCTCCGAGGTGCGGGCGCCCGATTGGTCGACCGAAACGGCCTGCCCTTCATGCAACACCACCACGAAATGGCCGACCTCGCACCACGCGACATCGTCTGCCGAGCCATCTATCAGCAAATGACTCAAACCAACGCCACCAACGTCTTCCTCGACGTCAGACACCTCGGCAGCCAAGTGCTCGCCCAACGCTTCCCCACCATCTCCGCCCTGTGCAAATCCTTCGACATCGACGTCGACACCGACCTCATCCCCGTCCGACCCAGCGCACACTACATGGTCGGCGGCGTCAAAACCGACCTCCAGGCCCGAACCAACATCCCAAACCTCTACTGCTGCGGTGAAGCCGCCGCCACCGGCCTCCACGGCTCCAACCGACTCGCCAGCAACTCCCTCCTCGAAGGACTCGTCTTCGGAAAAATCGCCGGCCAACACATCGCACAACAACTAAAGGAAAACCACCACCCCATCGCCCGACACAACATCGCATACGACATCCCCACCTCCGAAAGAACCAGACTCGACATCCCCGACGTCACCAACTCCCTCCGCGCCCTCATGTGGCGAAACGTCGGCATCCAACGATGTGCCCAACGACTAAACGAAACCATCGAAATCATCGACTTCTGGCGACGCTACGTCATGGACAAAGTCTTCGACCAACCCGACGGCTGGCAATGCCAGAATATGCTCACCGTCTGCAGACTCATGGCCGAGTCCGCGCTCCTCCGACAAGAATCACGCGGCACACACTTCCGCAGCGACTTCCCCTACACCGACGACGAACACTTCAAAAAACACCTCGACCTCCAACGACCAACGCTCCCCCAACAAACCACATAAGGAGTCTTACCATGGTCGAAACCGCCTCCACCATGCTCGCCCTGGGCACCGCCGCGCCCGACTTCTGCCTGCCCGACACCCTGGGCCATCGCGTCCGCCGCGGTGACTTCGCCCAAAAACCCGCCCTCCTCGTCGTCTTCATGTGCAATCACTGTTCCTTCGCCAGACACATCCTCGACCAGCTCGTCCAACTCGTCAACGACTACCAACCCAAAGGCCTCGCCGCCGTCGCCATCAACGCCAACGACATTGACCGCTTCCCCGACGATCGACCCGAAAAAATGGCCCAAATCGCCCAACAACGCCACTTCACCTTCCCCTACCTCTTTGACGAATCCCAGCAAGTCGCCCGGGCCTACCATGCCGCCTGCACCCCCGACTTCTTCCTCTTCGACCAACAACGCAAACTCGTCTACCGCGGCCAAATGGACGACAGCCGACCCGGCAACAACATCCCCGTCACCGGCCACGACCTCCGTATCGCCCTCGACGCCCTCCTCGCAGGCCAACCCGTCCCTTACGACCAGAAACCCAGCATCGGCTGCAACATCAAATGGAAACCATAAGACCTCACAACTTATCCCCCCTCATATAATTACTTGTGGCCCCCAATGACATCTGTGGTATAATCGCCCCCACGGGCATGCTCGCAAGCTGCCCACGGGCCGGATGTGACCGGCCACCAAACAGAAAAAACGTGTATCTCAAGGTGAGACAATGATTTGTGATATGATGCTCTCGTTTATTAGCATGCCTGGCCCCACAGAACTCATCGTGATTGGCTTGGTGGGACTGCTCATCTTTGGCAACAGGCTCCCCGACGTAGGCCGAAGTCTCGGACGCGGCATCGTCGAATTCAAACGCGGCATCCGCGGCATCGACGAAGAATTGGACAACGCCAGCTCCAAAAAAGAACGCGACGACACCGTCGACTGATTTCGCCCCCGCTCACTGGCCCCCAGAGAACCAAGCCCCTACTTGCCGCCGGGAGGCGCCCCCACCGTCGCTTCCTCAACAACCTCCGCCGAAACCGCTTCGGCGGGCTTCGAACGCCGCCCCGGACCCTTCTGCTTGGGCACCACAAAATGCGTCCCGCAATACGCGCAACGTACCCGCGACCCACGCGCACCGTCCGCCACCATCAAAATCTTGCGGCACCTCAAATTGGGACACATCAGCGTCACAGCCATGCCAGCTTCCTTAAGCCTGACCAAAGGCAGACCCTCCCGAATACGCCCGTCCCGACGCCCGTCACCCCATGGGAATCAGCCGTACTGCCCGCCTCTTTCTCTATCGACCAAGCTAGCGGCCCCCCTTAACTCGGATATTCCAACACGCCGACCCCGATCCCACCGCCCCCCGGCTCATCACGCAAGAAAAGCATGAATACCCGCCAGCTATAGGCCGGCACAATTGTCCCCCCACGCAATCCCGCCGACCCTCACAGATAACCTCAACCTGCCTCGCCTGCCGCACACACGGCCACGGTCACCCCCTTACGCCGTCTCCTTCTTCGCAACCTTCCGAGGAGAAAACATCGACCGCCGACCCTCCACCACGTCTTCATTGATCACGTACTTGCCCTTGCCCCCGCGCTCCGGCAGCTCGTACATGATGTCTATCATCAATTCCTCCGCCACCGCCCGCAACGCACGAGCTCCCGTGTCCCGTGCCAACGCCTTCCGCGCGATCGCCAACAGACCGTCCTGAGTAAACTCCAGCGTCGATTTTTCCATTTCGAAAAACTTGGCATATTGCTTGACCAGCGCGTTCCGCGGCTCCGTCAGAATCTTCACCAAGGCCTCCTCATCCAGCGGCGACAGCGCCGTAATCACCGGCAAACGCCCCACCAGCTCCGGGATCATACCCGCATGAACCAGATCCTGAGGCGTCACCTGATGCAACACCTCCGCCGTCTCACTCGCCGTCTCCGTCTCCGTTTCCGCCTCCGCCGCAAAACCGATCTTCTTACGACCCAGACGCTTCTTGATAATGTCTTCCA
>CAYNXW010000073.1:0-10016 GCA_964401265.1 uncultured Pirellulales bacterium
GATGTAGATATCAACTGAAGGGTTCTCAGTGGGTTCAAGGGTTACGTGGGTGGTCTCACCAAGTACTTCCGGAACCGTATTGTGATAGATCGCGAGCAGATTGCCGAAGTCAAATCGCACGACCATTTGCCGCTCCAATGCCTTGACGTGGTGCTCGGTGCGATGCAGTTCCGCCTGAACGGGAAGCATCGCGAGAAGGCTCAAGGCTGCAGCAGGCGTGGACACAGAACAATAGCTAAGGAGGAGCTTTACCAGCACATAAGGAGGCGTATTTGCGGAATACGGCCCAAGTTCAATGTTGGGATTTCAACGGGAAAGGACAACGACGTGCACAACCTTTGGCGTCATTCTTATCGCCATTGGCTGTTCGTGCCGAATAAGAGGAAGCAGATAGACCGGTGACGACGGCAATAAAAAGAACCCCATTGCCGCTACTGTTTACCCGATGTGGCACATTGGGCTTCGCGGCTAACAGGGTCTGTATAAGTATACCACCAAAAAAACTAGCCGGCAATTCGTTTTTCCTAATAATTTGAATGGGCCGACTTGGATTGTAATGTAAGCTCTGTATTTCTAGTGCTTTAAGTACAGTGGGCCAATTTGGCATCCAGCGAATGGTCCTAGAATCTTCATAAAAGATGAGATGGTCGTGCCACGGCGGACCAGGGTTAGAAGCCAGGGTAAATGACGGTTTTTGGTCGAGGTGGTGGACGGCGCGTTGCATGGCGGCTTGTCGGGTGGAGATGGATTTGTTGCTGGGGTAGTCGTTGACCTGACGGAAGTGTTTAGTCATGCATTGGGCGAGTCGGGGGCGGGGGAGGACGTTTGGGGGCACGAGTGGCGGAAGTGGTTGTGTTATCGGGAGATAGGGCACCGCGGCGGGGTAGGGTGGTGAGGGCGAATCGGATTGCCAAAGGGGGTCGGGGGCGTTAGACTGGGGCGGGTTACGAGGTATGGCAGGGGGCGTTGGATAGTGCGACACGTATGGCGGAAAGCGACAGGGACAGGTCAGGGCAGGGGGAGGACGTGCTGGCGGAGACTCGGATGAGTTTTGGCGAGCACCTGGACGAGCTGCGCAGTCGGCTGATCAAGGCGATTTACGGGCTGGCGGTGGGGTTTGCGGTGTGTTTGTATTTTGGGGGGGATATCATAGCATTCTTGGCGCAGCCTTTGGTGGCGGCGTTGCGGGCGTCGGGTCTGGAAGAGAGTATTTATCAGTCGCGTTTGCCGGAGGCGTTTGTAACGTACGTGAAGGTGGCGTTGGTGAGCGGCATTTTTGTGAGTTCGCCCTGGATATTTTACCATTTGTGGAAGTTTGTGGGGTCGGGGTTGTATTCACATGAGCGGCGTTATGTTCATGTGGTGGCTCCCTTTTCGACGGTGTTGTTCATTTTCGGCGGCGTATTCTTTATTTGGGTAGTGGCACCGATCTCGTGCAATTTTTTCATTCGGTTCGGGACGAATATTCCGTTGCCAGAGGTGTCGGATAATTTCTTTTACCGGATGCTCTATGAGGCCACGGCCAAGGAGCGTGAGGAGTCGCAGGGTGGTGGGGCAGAGGGGGAGGTTCAGGATGGGGTAGGTTCTGTAGCGATTGAGATTCCGGTTTGGATGGATAAAGAGGCGGTGCAGTTGGAGGGGGTAGGCGGCGGCGTTGAGGCGATGTGGGAGGGGCCTCGGTTGCAGCTGCCGGCGGACGAGCCGGGCGCGGAGGTGCGGATTACATTTCCGTTGAGCGAGCGGGAGCAGGGCGTCTTTACAGTGGTGACGCAGCCGGCGACGCGGAGCGATGCGGATAGCGCAGCGAAGGGTGAGAAGCCTTTGGTGAAGTCCTGGTTTACGCTGTCGCAGTATATTTCTCTGATTATGTTGTTGATGCTGGCGTTTGGGATAGCGTTCCAGATGCCTTTGGTGGTGATCTTTTTGGGGCGGACGTCGCTGGTGACGCTGTCGGCGTTGCGGGCGGGTCGGAAGTATGTGTTGTTTGGGATTGTGATTTGCTCAGCGTTGTTGACGCCGCCGGATGTGGTGTCGCAGGTGGCGTTGACGGTGCCGATGTATTTGTTGTATGAGGCGGGGATATTGGTGCTGTGGGTGTGGCCGAATAGAAGTTGAAGGGTTGAAGGTTAGGGGTTGAAGGTTGAAGGTTGAAGGGCACGATATCTGGTGGACGGGAGTCTCAACCCCGCGATGAGATCGCGGGGCTTTTTTGGGTGTGTGGGGGTTAGATGAGGAAGTTGGGGTCGGGTTGGGCGGATTGCTGGATGTTGTGGAGGAGTTTCTGGTGGTCGGGGTGGTTCATGAGGGCGAAGGTGGCGATTTTGCCGAGTTCGACGGCGGGCTGGTCGTAGGTGTTGATGTTGAGCAGGGCGCCCATGTAGCTGGTGGCGGTTTCGAAGAGGTAGATGAATTGGCCTACGGTGTAGGGTGAGACTTGGGGGAAGGAGACGGTGAGGCAGGGGCGTTGGGATTGGAGGAGGGCGTATTCGGTGGCGCGTTTTTCGCTGTTGAGCAGATGGGCGAGGGAGTGGTCGGCGAGGTAGGTCAGTTCGGGGGCGTCGACGTGGGAGGGCAGGGGGACGTCGTGTTGGAATTGGTCGACCTGGAGGAAGGTGAAGATTTTGTCGTGGGGGCCTTCACGGTAGAGCTGGACCTGGGAGTGCTGGTCGGTGGCGCCGAGTGCTTTGATGGGGGTGGGGCCGGTGTTGACGGTGTTGCCGTCGAGGTCGGTTTGTTTGCCGAGGCTTTCGGCCCACAGTTGGCGGTACCAGTCGCAGAGGTCTTTTAGCTGGTAGCTGTAGGGCATCATGACGGAGAGGTTTTTGTGTTTTTTGTAGAAGGCGAACTGTATGGCGGCGTAGAGTGCGGCGGGGTTCTGTCGGAGGTTGGGGTTTTTGAGTCTTTGGTCCATGTCGCGGGCGCCGGCGAGGAGCTGGTCGATGTCGATGCCACAGAGTGCGGCGGAGAAGAGGCCCACGTGGCTGAGGACGCTAAAGCGGCCGCCGACGCCTGGGGGGACCTGTAGGGTGGTGAGGTTGAGGTCGTCGGCGATGCGTCGGAGGGTGCCGCTGGCGGGGTCGGTGGTGGCGATGAGGTGGTCTTTGAGGCGTTCGGGGCCGAGCTGTTGGGTGAGGAGGTCTTTGATGATGAGGAACTGGCTGGCGGTTTCGGCGGTCTGGCCTGACTTGCTGATGACGTTGACGAGGGTGCGGTCCCACTGGCCCTGCAGGAAGTGGAGGAGTGAGCGGAACTGGACGGGGTCGACGTTGTCCATGACGAAGAGGCGGGGGGAGGTTCGGTGTGGCGTCAGGTTGTAGAGGGGGTCGTTGAGTGCGGTTTGGAGTGCGATGTTGCCGAGGGCGGAGCCGCCGATGCCGAGGACGAGGAGATTGTCGAATCGTCCTTTGAGTTTGGCGGCGAGGTTGTGGACTTGCTGGGCCATTTCTTGTTGGTAGGGCAGGTCGCGGTAGGGCAGTTGGCCCTTGGCGCGTTGCTGGTCCATGTCGGCGGTGATTTGCTGGATGGCGGGCGCGAGGGCGTCGAGCTCGTCGGTGGCGAGGCCTTGCTGGGTGCCGACGACGTCGGCGAGGGCGTTGCGGTAGTAGAGGGTGATTTGATCGGTCATGGGTAATCCTCTCGGTATGTTTTTTTGTGTTCTTTTTTCGGTTAAGGGTGGTCGCGCGGGGCGGGCCCACCGTTTGGTATCATACTGTAGCTGGGGGTGGGGCGGCTGGCAAGAAGTTATGAATTATCAGTGATGAGTTTTTGGGGTGCCACGCAGGCTGATGCGGGCAAGCTGGGCAATGCGGTCAGTCCCGGAGTCAGCGACGCGGCCAGAACGGATTGTTGGGGATGATTAGCTGGCCAGTGGTGCAAGGCCCAGGGGATGGCGGGCGTATGGCGGCAGGGCGGGGGCAGGGATACGAGGCGCTGTTGCGGCGCGGGGTTTTATACGTGAGCAGGGATTATTGTGGGTCTGTGATGGGGATAGCGGGTTGGTTGGTGGGCAGGGGGGTTGGTGGGGTTTCGATGACGCGCATGGATTGCCATTTTCCCTGGAGGAAGCGGAGGAGGAAGGTGGTGGCGAGGGCGCAGACGTAGAGGGTGAGGAAGGCCCAGGCGAGGTAGAGGCCTTTTTGGGGGCCCCATTGGTAGTGGATGGCGAGGTAGGAGGGCAGGGCGAGTAGGGTCCAGGAGAGGCCTACGGAGGCGACCATGACGAAGCGGGTGTCGCCGGCGCCTTTGAGTGCTCCGGCGAAGATGATGTTGGCGCCGTCGAAGATGGAGTAGAGGGCGACGAAGATGAGCAGTTGTTGGGCGAGGGGTTGGATCTGTGCGAAGGCTTGTGGGTCGGAGCCGGCGGCGAAGGGGTAGAGGAAGAGTCTTGGGACGAGGATGTAGGCGATGGCGACGGAGGTCATGTAGGTGAAGGTGAGGTAGAAGCCGGACCAGGTGGTGCGTTGGGCGCGGCTGACGTCGTTGGCGCCGAGGGCCTGTCCGACGAGGGTGGTCACGGCGATGCCGAGGCCGACCATGGGCATGAATGCGAGCATATTGATCTGGAAGGTCATATTGGTGGCGGCGAGGACGGTGGGGTTGATTTGGCCCACGAGGATGACGAAGACGGTGAAGGCGAGGATGTCGAGCATGAACTGGACGCCGTTGGGCAGGCCGAATCGCAGCAGTCGCATGAAGAGTTTCAGGTCGGCACGGGCGCCGGTGATGGTGTGGAATCGGCTTCGGTGGACGGGTCGTAGGAAGAGGCAGGCGAAGCCGACCGCGGCGACGGCGCTGGAGATGACGGTGGCCCAGGCGGCCCCGGCGATGCCCCAGGCGGGCAGGTGGAAGTGGCCGAAGATGAGGCCGTAGTCGAGGATGATGTTGACGACGGTGGCGGAGGCGTTGACGTATAGGACGGTCCAGGTTTGGCCTCGTCCGGTGAAGAAGGTGGTCAGGGCCGCGGCGGCGAGCATGGGGACGGGGTTGACGCACATGATGCGGAAGTAGGTGATTTCGTGTTGGCGGACGGCGGGGTCGTGGGCGATCCAGTTGAAGAGGGGGGTCGCGAGAGGGATGAGTGCGAGCATGGCAAGGCCGGCGATGATGCCGAGGTAGAGGGCCTGCCAGACGGCGTGGCCTACGTTGTGGGGTTGTCTGGCGCCGACATATTGGGCGACGAAGGTGTTGGCGTAGCTGACGGTGCCGAAGAAGAGGGCGGCGACGGCGAAGACCATGATGCCGGCGGGAAAAGCGGCGGACATGGCGTCGAGGGAGTACCAGGAGAGGAAGACGCGGTCGACGAACATCTGGACGGTGTGGGCGCCGGTGCTGAGGATCAGGGGCAGGGCAATGCGGAGGACGTGAGCACAGCCGGCGGGGCCTTTCCATCGTTGTGTGAGTGCGTCAAGCATGGCCGGCCATGGTAGCAGAACATGGGGGTTAAGCAAGGACGTATATGGAGGATAGGTGGGAGTTCATAGGTTTAAGGTTCAAGGTTTAAGGTTGAAGGTTTAAGAGTTGCGGGTTCAAGGTGGACAAAAAGTGAGGCGGAAAATTATTGAAAGAGGATTGCTAAGTTTTTTTTTGACAGGGGGATAGGGCAATCGGTCCTGCTATTTGACGGGGTGTGGGTTGCCTGGTGGGATTATAGCGCCTAAGAGGGAAATGATGGGCGAGAGAACGGAGGCGCGAGAGACGGATTTGCGGCTGATCTGAAAGCACGGTTCCGTGCGACTTTGGTATCGCGAAGCGATTTGTCTTTATTGCAGGTCCGCGAGATGAGCAGGTGGGGGGGGGGTCCATCTTGCGGAGGTAAGTCATGTGGACTTGGTCAACGGGGCCTGTGGCAAGGACGGCTGCGTAGCGCGAAAGGGTCATGAGATGAGCGCACCAGAATTATACAGATGGACGGCGGTGATCATGGCGGTGACGGCGTTGCTGGTGAGTGCGGTGACGGTGACGGCGTTGGCGGCGGCGCGTTGGTAGAGTGGGGGTCAGAGCGGTTTGTCTTAGTGGATGAAGCGCATGGCAGCGGCATTGGGGATGAAGGCGATGGGTGTGCGGGGGTGGATGCGGTAGCCTGCGGGCCAGTAGACGAGCAGGGCCCGGCCCAGCAGGAAGCTGCGGGGGACGACGCCGGCGGGATAGGTGTTGCCGGCGGAGGGTAGGCTGGGGTCTCTCCAGTATCGCGAGTCGGAGCTTTGGGTGGTGTTGTCGCCAAGGACGAAGAATTCGTCTTGTTTGAGGGTGTAGGGGTGTCCTTGGGTGGCGCGGCTGGCGGTGGTTTCGGGTGTGTTGGCGTAGTGTTCGTCGCGGTAGAGCCGGACGTGTTGGAGTTGGCAGGGCTGGCCGGCGGCGGCGAGTTCGACGGCGGGGTAGGGGATTTTGTGTGAGGGGTCGTAGCCCCAGTCAGCGGGGTCGGAGGGGCCGGTGTATGTGAGGGTGTTGTGGTCGACGGTGAGTTGGAGGGTGTGGTCGAGGTTGGCGAAGGCGATGCGGCGGGGCTGGTCGGGGCTGAGGGGGGGGCAGTGGTCCTGGCCCAATGTTTCGTCGGGTTGGTTGGGGTTTTCACGGACGATGGTGCGGCGGCCGTCGGCATGGAGGTCGGCGCGGTAGGAGCGGCCGTACTTGGCCAGGCGAACGGAGACGAGGGGTAGGTCATGGGCGGTGTTGTTATCAGGCGTGTTGTCGGGCGAGTTGAGCAGGGTGAATTCGAGTTTGAGGTCGCTGGCGACGCCTTCGCCTTTGAGGGCACCGTTGTAGGCGAGGAAGTTCTGGTTGGTCTCAATGAGTCGTTTTGTTTTGAATCGCAGCCATTCGAGCTCTGAACCGCCGGCAAAGCGGAGTTGGTGGTTGGCATGGTCGATGGTCCAGAGCGAAGGGGAGTTGGTGTGTTGCCAGGGTTGGTCCCATACGGCGGTGCGTCGTCGGCTGGGCGTGGCAGGGTCGATTTGATAGTCGCTGTCGTAGATGGGGATCCAGAGTTCGTTCTGGACGCGTAGGGGTTTGCGTTGGATTTGGCCGTCGATGTAGACGTCGCCGTCGACGAGTTCGATGGTCTGGCCGGGCAAGCCGATCAGACGTTTGATGTAGTTTTGGTCAGGCCTGGGGGGGAATTTGAAGATGACGACGTCCCAGATTTTAGGCGGGTTGATGTGGTAGATGTATTTGGCAGCGAGGATGCGGTCTCCGCCGGCGATGGGCAATTTCTGGTCGGGGTTGATTTGTGTGCCGCACATGGGGCAGATGGGCTGGCCCGGTCCGGCGGAGTTGCTTCGGCGGTAGAGGGGTACCGGTTGGCGGGAGATGCGACCGCCCTGGTAGTTGGTGTCGCGTACGGCGTAGCTGTAGTTGAACTGGTAGGCGCAGGCGGGGCAGGTAAGTCGGAAGTGTGCTCCGCGGAGGGAGTCGGCCATGCTGCCGGTGGGTATGAAGAAGGACTGGACGACGAAGGCGAGCAGGAGGAAGGCCAGGATGACGGAGAAGACAAGGGAGTCGAGTGTTTCCTTGACGTTGCGAAAGGCGTCTGTGATGTTGTTTTTTTTCTTGGGCGTGTTTTTTCGAGTTTTTCTGGCCATGTTCTTCAGGTTAACAGAATCAGCTTAGCGTATAAAGCGCATTTGGCCGAAATTGGGTATCCAGGCATAACGGATTTTGGGGTGAACGTGGTAGCCGGCGGGCCAATAGACGCACCAGGCGCGTCCGACGAGGTATTGGCGTGGGACGATGCCGGCGCGATAGGGGGGCTGGCCGTTATGTGGTTGGGGTTGTCGCCAGAAGCGGGAGTCGTGGCTGGCGGTGGAGTTGTCGCCGAGGACGAAGAATTCGTCGGGGTGGAGGGTAAAGGGCTGGCCCTGGGTGCCGCGGCCGGGCCCGTTGCCGAGACTGTTGGTGTAGTGGGTGTCGCGGTGAAGGGCGAGCCGGTCCAGTGCGAAGGGGCCGGCGTGGGCGAGGATCTGCACGTCGGGCAGGAGGAACGGTGCCTGGGGGTCGTAGCCCCACAGAGCCGGGTCGTCGGGCCCTTGCCAAGCGAGGGTGTGCTCGGCGAGCTGGAGAGTCAGGCGGTGATCGAGGTTTGAGAAGGTGATGGGGGTGGTGCCGGCTCGCAGGGGAGGTAATTGTTGATGGCAGAGGATTTCTCGGGAGCCGTCGGGCATGATGAGGCAGAGTTGGCATCGACCGTTGAAATTGATGTCGGCCTGGTAGAGTCGGTCGTATTTGCCCAGTCGCAGCGAGAGTCGCCCCTGGGTGTCTTTGGGTTTTTCCAGGAGGCAGGAGAGTTTGAGATCGCTGGCGATGGCTTGGTCGTCGCGGGTGTTGCCGTCGTAGGCGAGGAAGCTGGGGGCAAGTTTTCGTAGTCGGGCGGTGTCGAAGCGCAGGGCATGTTCCTGGCCGGCGCCGGAGAAGCGGAGGCGGTGGCTTTGGTCGTCGCTGCTCCAGGCGGAGCGGGGCCGTCGAGGTCGCCAGGGTTGAGTCCAGATGTCGGTGTCCAAGGTGTCAGTTGTATGGTCGGGCACCTGGAAGTCGCTGTGGTAGATGGGTATCCAGAGTTTGTCCTGGACGGCGGGGGGCTTTTGCTGGATGTGACCGTCGATGTAGACGTCGCCGTCGATGATTTCGAGGGTCTCGCCGGGCAGGCCAATGAGTCGTTTGATGAAGTTTTCGTGGGTGTTTTCTGGGTTCTTGAAGACGATGACGTCCCAGCGTTGTGGCGAGGCGAAGTAGTAGGGGTATTTGAGCACGAGGATGCGGTCGCCGTTGGAGACGCGTCGGGGCACGTTGCGGTCGATCTGTCGGCCGCACATGGGACAGAGAGGTATGCCGCTCTGGTCGAGGCCGCCGGAGGGGATCGTGACGCGTTCGGGGGGGATGACGCCTTGCCGGTAGCCGAATTGTCCGGCGGCGAAGCCGTAGTTGAACTGGTAGCCACAGGTGGGGCAGGTGATGCGGAAATGGGCTCCGCGGAGGGTGTCAGCCATGCTGCCGGTGGGGATGACGAAGGCCTCGACGGCGAAGGCGCGAAAGACGTAGGCGAGCACAAAGGCGATGATGAGTGCTTCGGTGGTCTCCTTGCAGGACCGCAGGGATTCGTCGGGTTGGCAGGCGGTCTCAGGTGTCTGGGTGGTATGGGGCATTATGATCCAGTCTTCTATGGGCACACGTCATGTTTGTAGGTCCCGCGGGGCTGAGCCAGCTAGTAGAGTACCCCACCAGGGCGGGGGGGTCAAGCGAAGTTGAAGAGACGCGAGTCGCCAGTTGGCACTCAGCAGGAAGAGGGGTAGTGGGCCGGATACTGGGAGAGGGTCCCTTCGACGGCGGGGTGAGATTGCCGCGTCGTCCTAGGTAACTTGTTTGCAGTGTCAGCAAGGGCCCCCCGTTGGCAGGCAGCAACCCCGGCACAATGCCGGGGCGTAGGTGTTTGTTTGAGCGCTGGCGTGCGAAGAGGCCTTTAACTGGTGGAGGCGGATTCGGTGGGTACGGTTTTGAGCAGTTCGGGTTCGGGTTCGGTTTGTTCCCAGCAGATCAGGCCGGTATCGTACATGCTGACGAGGTCGGCGTGGAAGGGGATGACGCGGATGGTGAAGCCGCACAGGCCCGAGCGTCTGCAGGGGATGGAGCCGGAGAAGATATGGTAGTCTTCGTGGGCGGCTCCGACATATTCCATGGGGACCGCTTCGCTGGAGCTGAGGTTGCCGTCGGCGTCGGCGAGTCCGAAGTAGAGTTCGGCCATGATGTCGGAAGGGGGAACGGAGCCGAGTTTGATTTGGGCGCGGACTTCGAGTTTGTCGCCTACGGGTCGGGCGCCGCGGGAGAGGATATCGACCTTGCCGACAACGAGTTCGGACCAGCGGTCGCGTAATGAGTCCTTCCATTCAGCCAGGGCGTGCGCTTTGGCGAGGTTGTTGGCGAGGAAGGCTTCGTGGCGCATGGCGCAGGGGACGTAGAAGTTTTGGGCGTACTCGCCGACCATCCGTGCGGTGGAGAAGTGGGTGGAGAGCTTGCCCATGGAGGCTTTC
>CAYNXW010000074.1:0-10009 GCA_964401265.1 uncultured Pirellulales bacterium
GATCTGTGCCGACCCGAGCACCCCCTTCAGGCTTGCCGCGTCGAGCCCCTCCCAGCCCGGCCGCGCCGCCGTCACCAGAGTGCAAGCGTCGGCCAACTCGGCTATGCGGTGCCAGCTCGCCAGTTCACCCAGACTGTCGCCGCCGATGAGCCAATAAAGCGGTACTGTCGGCCCGTACGCCGCGCGAAATTCGTTGACCGTATCGAGCGTGTAACTGGGGCCCTCGCGCTTCAGTTCGCAGTCCGAGACCGCGAACGTGCAATCGCCTTGCACCGCCAGGCCTGTCATGGCCAATCGGTCCGTTGCAGAGCTCACCCGCTTGCCGACTTTGTGGGGCGGCTGGGCCGATGGAATCAGCACCGCACGCTGTACGCCCAACAACTCCGCCACCGCCCGGCATACGATCAAATGACCGTTGTGGATGGGATCGAATGTCCCCCCAAACAGCAATAGCCCTGCTTCTTTCACCGCTTGGCGTTACTCCTTGCGTTTCTGAGTATACATAGCTGGCCCTGTGGGCCGGTGCTACTGGCCATCACCGGCTCAAGCTGTCGTCAGCCGCCCTGGCACCCACCGACGAACGCTATTGAGAATATAAAACTCTTGGCTGTTCCGCAATACCTCAATTGGCACCACGGCCTCTCTGAGCACGCCGGCCTCTAACAGCATCTGCCGAAATGTACCAGCCAGCAGCGCACAACTGACCGGCGGCGTTACCCAGAACCTTCCCTGACGCACCGCAATGTTGCCGATCGTGCTCTCGGTCACCTCGCCAGCCTCATTCCAGAGGATCACGTCATCGCAGTCCTCAAGGCCCGCCCGCGCCTGCTCGTACACCTCGCGACGGGTTGTCTTATGGTATAGAAACGGATTGGTCCGGTCGACCGGTTCCTCTGCCAAGCGTACACGCCAAGGCTGCTTCGGTCGTTCCGGCGTCGGTCCGTACGTTACCATCGCCTCCCCCTGTTCATTCACCGTCAGTCGCACACGGGCAGATCCCTTCAGGGTTGCCGCGGTCTCGTCGAGCCTGTTCCGTACGTGCTTCTCATCGAGCTCGAAGCCGAAATACCTTGCCGTCGCCGCTAGCCGCGAAAGATGCTTCTCCAGCAGGAACCAACGCCCCCGCTCCCACAAAAGCGTTTCCAGCAGTTCGAAAGGGTGCGTATCCGCCGCTAAAATGGCTGCCTTGGCCCGGCACTCTTCGTATTCTGCGTCGGTTGTCGAATCCGCCACAATGCCGCCGCCCGTTCCGTAATATGCCCTGTGCCTTTGCCGGTCCACCAGGGCCGTGCGAATCGGCACGTTGAACTGCATATGCCCGTCGGGGGTTGCGTACCCGACACAGCCCGTATATACCCCCCGCCAGGAGGCCTCGAGCTCCTTGATAATCTCCATTGTCCTGACCTTAGGCGCCCCCGTTACTGACGCGCAGGGAAACAAGGCCTTCATCGTTTGAGCCAGTCCCGCTCCGCTGCGTGCCGTCACCGTCGAGGTCATCTGCCAGATGCTTGGATAACGCTCCGCTGTGTACAACTCCTCAAGAGCCACCGTCCCCGGCTCCGCAATGCGAGCCAAATCATTACGCATCATGTCCACGATCATTCCGTTTTCCGCCCGCTCCTTTTTCGAAGCGAGCAGCTGCTGGCGAACCCTCTCGTCGGCCTCTATGGTGCAGCCCCGCCGTGCTGTTCCCTTCATAGGCCGACAGACGATCCGCTCACCGTCGCGGCGGAAGAACAACTCCGGCGAGGCCGAACATACGGCAAAGTCTTTCCATTCCAGGTAGGCTCCGTAACCACCCCGCTGCGCCCGCCAAAGCCGGCGGCACAGACCTGCCGCGTCGCCCGCAAAGTCGCTTTCCAGCAGGAACGTGTAATTCACCTGGTAGCTCTCGCCTGCCCGTATATACCGGCCAATGCGACCGAGTGCCTCCTCGTAGACAACCCGGGTTATTGTCGGCCGCCAAAGGCCCGCCTCAAAAGTGGCCCGCGCGCCAAAACTCTCTACGTTCACCTGCCTTACACGTCGAAAAAGCCCAAACCACACCAAAGGCGCCGGGCCTGCTTGCTGCGTCTCTAACGCCTGGTCCAGCCCGCCTGCCGCCTCGTAACTTACCAGACCGGCCGCGTACGAGCCCCTGGCCAAGGCTTCTTCCACCGCCTCGAGCGCCCCGTAAACGTCCTCAGGACGCCAGGCGACAATCTCACCCGCACCCTCGACAAACTCCAACCAGTCCCCTTGTCCGTCATCGTTCACGCGTCTCAATATAGCCTTCATACACCGCCCTGCCGCCGCCGGATGCCACTGTTGACGTAGCATCGAAAGAAGTTCGCCACCAACTGTGTGCCCGCGGGCGTTGCAAAGCTTTCCGGATGAAACTGTACCCCTTCCACTCGCCAGGCACGCTGGCGAATGCCCATGATTTCGCCACTGGCTGATCGTGCCGAAATCTCCCAGCCCGCCTGCAGCTTTGCCGATGCGAGCACCAGTGAATTGTAACGCATGGCCTCGAACGGATTGTCCAGACCCTGGTAGAGTGTTTGGCCGTCGTGATGGATCGCACATGTCTTACCGTGCATACAGTGCTCTGCCTCGACAAGTCGCAACCCCGCTAGTTCACCAAGTACCTGATGCCCCAAACAAACGCCGAGCACGGGCTGCCGCCCCACAAAACGCTTGGCGATCGCGCAGCTATTGCCGGCCTGGCCGGGCCGACCCGGTCCCGGCGAAATCACCAGACACACCGGTTCCCGCCGGACCAGATCCTCCGCTGTAACAGTGTCGTTACGGTACACCTCGATCGGCAGGCCGCCTGCCGCCGGTCGCAGCAACTCCACCAGGTTGTACGTAAACGAATCGTAATTGTCGATAACTGCCACAAAACTCACGTCGCACCGCCGCTTTGCCGCTCTCCGTGGACCGCCCGGCACCCGCCGCACGCCATCCGCACCGTAGGCGCCTATGAACAACTTCCATGAGAATACCGTGCAATCTCCGAGAACAGATCCATCATCTTATCAGCGTCCTTTGCTCCCGGCTGTGCCTCCACACCGCTGCACAAATCCACGCCGTACGTCCCCACCGCCAGCGCCTCGGCGATGTTATCCGGACCGATCCCTCCCGCCAGAAACACTTTCTCCTGTCCGGCACGTGTGACCCAGCTCCAGTCGAACTGATGGCCCGTTCCTCCGTAGAGATCCTCACGAAACGCATCGAGCAGCACTGCCGCTACCGCATAGCGATCCACATCGTCAATATCCTCCGGCCGGCCGATCCGAAACGCTTTAATCACCTCGGGACCCAGTCTCGCCGTCTCGGCGCATTGTTCAGGGCTTTCCTGACCGTGCAATTGCACCGCGTCTAGCGGGCACGCCGAGAGCACCTGGCGTACTGCCTCCACCGACGCATTGACAAACACGCCCACCATCGTCGCTGAGTCCGCCCCGAGGGCCTCTATAATCGCCCACGCGTCCGCAGGTGCGATGTAGCGTGGGCTGGGCTCGTAAAAATTGAACCCCAGCAGCTGTGCCCCCAGCCTTACAGCCAGTCTGGCGTCCGCCTCGTTCGTTATCCCGCAAATCTTTATCTGCCTTGTCATGCCTGCCTCTAAGAGTTCGAAATTGCCACCAGTTTCTCCAGGGCCTGCTGCGCTTTGCCCGACTCGACACTCTCACGCGCCAAGGCCAAGCCCTCCACGAGACCAAACGCCAAGCCCGACAACATCAACACTGCCGCAGCGTTCAGGAGCACTACGTCCCGGCAGGGGCCCGTTGTCTCGTTCGCTACTATCCCACGCGTTATCGCCACATTATTGGCCAGCGTGCCCCCGGCCAGGTCCGTAATGTTCGCCCGCTCCAGACCGTAATCGCTGTAATCCACCGTGTGCCGAGTAATCTCACCCTCTCGCAGCTCCACAATATCCGTCGGCCCGCATACCGTAAACTCATCGGTGCCATTGCCGTGCACCACCATGGCCCGCTTCGTCTTGAGCAGACGCAACGCCTCGGCCATCACCTCCATCAATCCCGGTTTAGCCACGCCAATGATCTGCAAAGGAACGTTCGCCGGGTTGGCCAGTGGGCCTAGCACATTGAACACCGTCCGAAACCCCAACGCCTTGCGAATCGGCTGCACGTACTTCATCGCCGGGTGATGGTTCGGCGCAAACATGAACCCGATGTTCGCCTCGTCGATGCACCGCTCGATTATCGCGGGCGCAGCGTCGATCTTCACCCCCAGCTCCGCCAGCACATCCGCCGAGCCGCACTGGCTCGTGATGGCCCGGTTGCCATGTTTGGCCACCTTAACCCCCGCACCTGCTGCCACCAGCGCCGCCGTCGTGCTGATATTGAACGTGCCTTGCCCGTCGCCGCCCGTGCCAACCACGTCAACGAGCCCGCGCGATTTGGGGCAGACCGCAATGGCATGATCTCGCAACGACCTCGCCATGCCCGCCACTTCCTCGGCCTGTTCACCTTTGGCGGCCAGAGCCGTCAAGAACCCCGCAATGCCCACCTCGCTGCATTGGCCCTCCAATATACCGTTTAAGGCCTGATGCGACTCCGTGAAACTCAAATCCTCCTTAGCCAGCATCTTCTCGGTCAGCTCTCGCAACATCGCTTTGCTCCTTAAAACTATTCACCTGCCTTTGAACCGTTCAACTATCCCATGTCTCCGCCCTGCGGGCCTACCTGCCTTACGAAATCAGCTGCTCTACCACGTTAGCCACAATCTTCAGTCCAATATTATCCTGCAACGTCAAAATCGACTCCGGATGAAATTGCACCGACGCTACCGGCAGCTCCTTGTGACGCAGACCCATAATCACGCCATCCTCGCTCCGTGCTGTCACCTCCAGACACTCCGGCAGTGTCTCGGGCTTGATGTAGAGACTATGGTAACGCCCCGCCGAAAACGGGTTGGGCACCCCGGCGAAGATCCCCTGCTCATTGTGTTGCACCATGGAATCCTTGCCGTGTACCGGCTCGGCCAGCACGTCCAGCTTCGCCCCGAAATGCTCCGCAATACCCTGATGACCCAGGCAAACGCCGAACACCGCCATATTGCGCTTCAGCGCCTCGCCCACCAGAGCCGCCACCCCAAACTGATCCGGAGTGCCCGGCCCGGGCGATATGAATACCAGCGCAGGCTTGATGTCATCCAGCCGCTCAGCGCTGAACCCCGCCCGCAGCGTCACCACCTCCACACCCGTCTGCCGGACGTAGTTGGCCAGCGTGTGCACGAAACTGTCCTGGTTGTCCACGAACAGTATCCGCTGGTCATGGTGAGTCTTGGCCGTTGTCAGCCCGGCCATCCTGTCGTATTCCTTGATCGTCACTGCCTGCAGGAAAGCGGCAGCTTTTACCCGTGTTTCCTTCTCCTCTTCCACCGGGTCCGAATCGTACAAGAGTGTCGCACCGGCTCGCACCCGCGCTACACCTTCCCGCAAATGAATCGTCCGAATAGTAATTCCCGTATTCAACTGCCCGGCAAACGTGAAAAGCCCCACACAGCCACCATACCAGCGACGCGGACTGTTCTCCAGGTTCTCCACCGTTTGCATCGCCGTCGGCTTGGGCGCTCCCGTCAGCGTGCACGCCCACATATGCGACAAAAACGCGTCGAACATATCGCAATCGTCCCGCAATACGCCCTTGACGTGGTCCACCGTGTGAAACAGCCGCGAATAACTCTCTATCAGCCGGCGACCCACCACTTCAACCGATCCCGGCACACACACCCGCGACTTGTCGTTGCGGTCCACGTCTGTGCACATGGTTACTTCCGACTCGTCCTTCTTCGAACTGAGCAACGCCTGAATCTGTTTGGCATCCTCCATCGGGCTTCCCCCACGCTTGGCCGTTCCGCTGATAGGACACGTCTCTACCTGCTGGCCATCCACACGCACAAACATCTCCGGCGACGCCCCGATCAAGTGCTCCTCGCCCAGGTTGATCAGAAAATCGTAGGGACTCGGATTCTGCTTACGCAGCCGTCCGAATAGCTCCGTTGGCCAGTATCCGCATTTGGCACGGAACTCTTGCGAGAGCACCACCTCAAAGAAATCGCCCCGCTGACACCCCTGCCGCACCTGCTCCACCTTGGCCGCGTACTCTCCTGGCTCATGGTCGCAGCCTATGTCCCTCGTAGTGATCGTCCGCGATAGCTTACGCCGTTGCCCCGTCACCGGCAAGTCTGCCGTGGTGGTGCCGTCGGGCCCCTCAAACTCCCACGATATCTTGAACGCCGTCTGCTTCTGGTGATCGATCGCACCGAGTCGGTCCGCCAAAAATAAGTGACAGTCCGGCCCCACACCCTTCCGGTCATGTTTGAAAGTGACCGGCTCAAACTGAAACACCAGATCGTATCCGAACGCCCCAAACATCGTGAGATACTCGTCGTCACACGCCAGTAACTCGGTCAGACGCCTCAATACCGAAAAAATGCTCGGCTGCTTGCTTCGCTGCTCCTCGGTAAAGTCCGCCTCCATCTCACGCACCGTTCCCGTAATGCTCTCCTCAGCGATCGCATACTCGGCTACGTGCTCGTTTCCCGTCACGGCCGGTGCGAGCATTGTCAGTAACGCCTTACCACGCTCGTTCAAGGCCCGCAGCGCAAACTGCCGCCCTTCGCTGAGAACCTCCACGGGCGGATCGATGAACCCGATATCCCACCGCGCGTACCGGCCCGGATACTCATAGTCGCTTGCCAGAATACAACCCTTGGCCCGGTCGATCCAACGGTACACCTCCGCCAACGCGTCGGCCATCCCCACTTCTTCCTTCGTTCGCACCACTTTGATCTGACCGGCTGTGATGAATGTGTCTTGCATTTGGCGTCTCCTCGTATGCTTGCTATAGGCACAAAAAAACCGCGGCCTAACTCTGCGTCAAGCCGCGGTATCGATTTGCATAAAATGGTCTGGTAAGCTAATCGCCCGGCTTAGCGCACGTTTCCCCTCGCCACCACCAGCCAAAACCATACTCCTGCATTTCCATGACCTTTCTCAAGAAGAACTTCCAGACACCCCATTCAACCATAGCCTGCCCTGTCGAGTCAAGGTCCTTTTTGCTTTTTTTCTTGCATTACTCGCCGGCCGACTCCGCCCTTATTGCCCCACCTGCAGGTCCTCCACAATCATCTCGACCGTTGTATTCCCCTTAAACCGGTTGATTACCGGCTGAAACACTACGTCAAAATGGTCGGCGTCGGCTAGCACCTTCTCCCATTTCGCCTTGCCAAACGCCACGGCCCGCAGCACGCCCCCAGGCCGCAAGTGCGCCGTCGTGTCGTCCTTGCCCGCCACCAGAAACTGCAAATGGTCACCCCGCTGGCCCATACGCCGGCAAGGCCCCGCCAGGCACAGACGTCGCGCCGCCAGACGCACCTTCGGATTGCCTGCTCCAAAGGGCCCCAGCCGCTCAATTACCTCCACTGCCGCCCGACTCAGATCCGCCAACGCCACCTCGGCATCCACATCTATACATCGCTGCAGACTCTCCTCATCCAGCCGAGCCCGTGCCTCGCAATTGAACGCCTCACGAAACGCCTCTATCTGCTTGGACTCAAGCCGAAGACCTGCCGCCATCGTATGACCGCCAAAACTGCTCAAGTGCTCCTTACACGCCCCCAACGCTTCGCACATGTCGAAACCCTCAATGCTCCGGCACGACCCCATCGATTCACCCGCTTGACGTGAGATTACTACCGTCGGCCGGTAATAACGATCCACCAGCCGACTCGCTACAATACCGATTACCCCCCCGTGCCACTGTTCACCTGCCACCACAATCCCCCGCCACCCCTCCTTATCCATCCCCAACGCCTTCACCTGCTCCATGGCTGTCGCTGTCAGCTCCTTCTCCACTTTCTGCCGCTGGCGATTCTGCGTTTCCAGATAACTGGCGATCTCCTGGGCCCGCGCCGGCCCACTGCGCGTAAACAACTCCACCGCCAGGCGGGCATGCCCCATGCGACCTGCCGCGTTAAGACGGGGCGCCAATTTGAACCCGATATCAAAACTGTCCAACTTCGCGCCGCCCAGCCCCGCCGCCTCGATCAACGCTCGGATACCCACATTCGTGCTCGCCTCCAACCCCGCCAGACCATGATAGGCCAGCGAGCGATTCTCTCCTGTCAAAGGCGAGACATCCGCTACGGTCCCCAATGCCGCCAGACCCGTCGCCGAGACCAGAAACTCCCGAAAATCCGCCTCCACCCGTTGCGACGGGCTCAGCGACTGCGCCAAACCCCACGCCAGCTTGAACGCCACCCCCGCCCCGCATAAGTCCTTATTACCATACGAACTGCCCGGTAAATCCGGGTGCACCACCGCCGCAACCTCAGGCAACGCTCCGTTGAGCTGATGATGATCCGTGACCACCATGTCTACGCCCAGCTCCCGAGCCAACGCCGCCGAGTCCTGGGCCCCCACCCCACAGTCCACCGTCACGATCAGCTTAGCCCCCTGACTGGCCAACTGACGAACCGCCTCCGCGTTCACGCCATAGCCCTCGTCAAGCCGGTGCGGCACATAGTATTCCGCCTCCACCCCCGCCAGACGCAGACAGTGCCACAAAATCGACACCCCCGCGATACCGTCCACATCGTAGTCGCCGTAAAGCACGATCTTCTCCCCCCGCGTCATCGCTTGGCGAATCCGCCCAATCGCATCGGCCATACCCCCCAGCTCCGCCGGGTCAATCAGGTCCTTGAGCGTCGGCTGCATGAACCGCCGCGCCGCCTCGAGCTGCCTCACCCCACGGTTATAGAGCAACTGAGCTACCAGCGGCGGTACCCGTAACTGACGCGCAAACGCCTCCCGCTCCGCCCACGCCGGCTTTAGACGCCAACACCCCGACTCGCCCGAATGCCTCGGTGCCATTTTGCCCATACAACGGACTCCCTTCCCTGCAATATCTTCCCATCCAACAACAACCTGCCTCCCCGCACCCCGCCTGCCTCATTTCTAAGGCCTGCCCGACTACGCGTCAACCCCGCGGCCTGCTCGCTGTGCCCTTAAACGCTCATCGGCCCCGCCACCCCTCGCAACATTGGCTGTAACGTTCCTGGCCTCGTCTGCGTATACTAGACAGGTAGCCAAACAAGAATCTCTACTACACGTGAGGAGCAGACAATGAACTCGAAACGCCTGATCATGGTAATGGCTTTGCTGATGGGCCCTGTCGGAATGGCCGGCCCTTTGCAGCTGGAGCGAATCGACGCCTCTGCCGATTGGCTCGCACACATCGACATGGATCAGCTACGCGCCAGTAAGGTCGGACAACTTATCCGTCAAGAAATACGAAACAGGCACCTTGAGAAGAAGCTCGCCGCTGTTGCCCAGGTCTTCTCCTTCCACCCAATCGACGACATCAGCGACGTCACGCTTTACGGCCAGGGCGCCGACAAAGAAAAAGCTGTCCTGATGCTGAAAGGCCACTTCGACGCACAGGCCTTGCTCACCCTGCTTAACGCCAATCCGTCATACGAGAAAATTGCCCGCGCCAATCGCACCGTCCACAGTTGGGTTGCCGATAAGGGGCCCGATGCCGGCCAACGCAAGTACGGCCTCTTCTATGGCGAAGACTTGATCGTGATAGCCAATACAATCGAGGCCCTCCTCCAGGCCACGGCAGTCCTGGACGGCGGGCCACCCAACTGCGCCGCGAAAGACCCGTTCGCACTGGCCGAGCAGGACCACACCGGCACCATTATGACCCTTGCCGCCGTCGGCATCAGCGAGATGACCTTCAACAAGACACGCTCGCCCCTGCTCAACGAGGTTGACCGGCTCTCTGTTATGCTTGGCGAGAACGACCAGCAGTGCTACGCACACCTCGTATGTGACGCCAACTCCGCCGACGCCGCCCGGCAGATCAACCAGGTCGTTCAGGGGTTGCTCGCTTACGGCACCCTTGCCCAGTCCAAATGCCCCAAAATGGCCCTCCTCGCTCGCGCCACCAAATGCTACATCAATGACAAACGTGTCGAACTCATCGTCGAATAC
>CAYNXW010000075.1:0-9932 GCA_964401265.1 uncultured Pirellulales bacterium
GCTATTTCTTCCTGCAGCACCACCCGCCCCTGGAACTGCCCCTTACGACTCCGGTGCCCAGCCCTTGCCTGCGCAACGCCATCATCCTTCAACGTCTTACCTGCTGTGACCTTACCGTGTGCTTCGTTCATGAACTCACCGTCTTCATCCTGTTGGCGCAAAAAAAACTTCCGGAACAGGTATCCTATTCCGGAAGTGCGCCACGGCCAAGAAGAATCGGCTCGGACTACTGCAGTAGCCCGAAACCTAGCCGCATTGATCTGGAGCCCCACAAGGGACATCTTGCTTCCAAAGCCAACTATAGCAGGCGATTTAGACACTGTCAAACCACCGAGTACGACCCGACTGACCAGGCCAGTGCCCTGTAACATCCCTTCAATAAAGCAGTTAGGAAAATAAAGGACAATGGCCCCTCCCCCCCGCTTTTTTCCTAAGCCGTGCTGGCTCAAGCAATAACAGTAGGCGGGATTTTTTTTGTTTTTTGGGCCACGACCCACCGCTTCTACAATTAAGCTGGAGACTGCCCCGTGCCTTGGCCGATGCTCTCGAAAGGGCGGCCCGAGCGCCTGCTGCCCCGCCAGGACCGGCACGCGACCCAAACCTCTCAATCACCAGCTCGGCATACTACCGCCCGGGCTAGCTACGGAGAGTCTTATGCTCGATGAAGAACGCTTCGAAAAAATCAGCTCCGACCTGAGGCAGATCAAGATTCTGCTCGTGGCCTTGCTCTTGATCGTTGTGACGGCCCTGGTCGGGCTGCACAACATGCTGGAGTTTGCCGGTGGGGCCTTCGTGTTTGCAGCGGTAATTGTCGGTGTGGGCTACGTGGTTCTCCTGCTGGCAGAACGGATAATGCGACTGAACAAGCCTGCCCAATCGGACAACCAACTCCAGCAAGAAATTCTCAGAGACTTCAACGAAGCCAGGAAAAACGGACAAGACCCCACACCTGACAAGCAGCCATAAGGCCTGAAACGTTCCCACAAGGGCCCACACCGTCGCCACAGCGGGCCAATTGTTGCACAGAAATGGACACACCAGATGATTATCGGGATTCCGCGAGAGATCAAGCAGGACGAGTATCGCGTGGCCTTGTTGCCCGTGGGCGCCGAACTGCTAGTCCAGGACGGCCACCGCGTGCTGATCGAACGCGGCGCCGGCCTCGGCAGCGGCTATGAGGACCAGGCCTATCAGGCCGTCGGCGCACAACTCATCGACAGTCCCACCGCCCTGTATGACCAGGCCCACATGATTGTCAAGGTCAAGGAACCCCAGCAGCAGGAAATCGCGCGCTGCCGGCCGGGCCTGATCCTCTTCTGCTATTTCCATTTCGCCGGCTCCCGGTCCCTCACCCAGGCCTGTCTGCAAAAAAAAATAACCGCCGTTGCCTATGAAACCTTGGCCGACGATCGCGGCCAGCTGCCTCTGCTGACGCCCATGAGCGAAGTCGCCGGAAAAATGTCCATACAGGAGGGCGCCAAGTGTCTCGAAAAACCCATGGGCGGCAGCGGCATCTTGCTCGGCGGCGTGCCCGGCGTCGTGCCTGCCAATGTCTTGATTCTGGGCGGCGGCGTCGTCGGCACTAACGCCGCACGCGTCGCCGCTGGACTCGGCGCCAACGTCACCATCATGGATATCAATCTCGACCGACTACGACACCTCGCCGAGGTAATGGACCAGAACGTCACCACCATCTACTGCGACCCCCATGCCGTGCAAAAATACGCCACCACCGCCGACCTCGTCGTCGGCGCCGTGCTCGTGCCCGGCAGCAAGGCCCCACGCCTCCTGAGACGCGATACCCTCAAGCAAATGAAAAAGGGCGCCGTCCTCGTGGACGTCTCCATCGATCAGGGCGGATGCTTCGAAACCAGTCGCCCCACCACCCACAGCGAGCCCGTCTTCGTGGTCGACCACGTCCTCCATTACTGCGTGACCAACATGCCCGGCGCCGTCGGCAGAACAAGCACCCAGGCCCTCTGCAACGCCACCCTGCCCTACTGCCGAGAACTCGCCCGCAGTGGCCTGGACGCCTTCGCCGCACGCAGCACCGGCCGCGCCGCCGCCCTCAACATGCGCAACGGCAAACTACTATGCCCCGCCGTCTCAAAGGCCTTTGCCGATATCCCGCACAAATGACAGGCCCCTAGGCGATGACAAGGTTGAGCGGATAGGTGATAATCCCCGAACCGCCCAGCTTACGCAGGTGCGGAATCAGATCACGCGCCGCCGCTTCTTCCAGGATGACTTCCAACGCGACAAAAGCCTCGTCGGCCAAGGGGTTGACCGTGGGTGATTTCTCCGCCGGCAGCAGACTGATCGCCTCTGACAGCTTGCCCACCGGAAGATTCAGCTTGAGCCCCACCTTCTGACGACCTTCAATGGCCGCTCGAAGAAGCAACGCCACCGCTTCGATCTTCTCTCGACGCGACGGATCAGCCCACGCCTCCTTGTTGGCTACCAAACGCGTCGTGCTCGTCATCACCGTGTCGATAATTCGCAAATTGTTCGCACGAATGCTTGAACCCGTCTCCGTAATCTCCACAATGCCGTCCAGCAACCGTGCTTTCACTTCCGTGGCGCCCCAGGAAAACTCAACTTTCACATCGAGCTGCTTGGCCGCAAAATAGTCCTTCGTGACGTTCACCAGTTCCGTCGCAATGATGGCACCCGCCAGGTCCTCCGGCTTCTGAACCGGACTCTCGTTGGGCACTGCCAGAACCCAACGCGCCGGCAACGCCGTTGCCTTGGAGTACGTCAGCTCACAGACCTCCACAACGTCCGAGCCGTTTTCTCGAATCCAGTCTTTCCCCGTCAGACCCGCGTCGACGACGCCGTCTTCCACGTATCGGCTCATCTCCTGCGCGCGAAACATGATTGCACTGAGTTCCGCATCGTCAATGGTGGGAAAATAACTACGCGAAGAGACCTGAATATCAAATCCCGCACGACGGAAAAGGTCTATCGTCGATTGTTGCAGCGATCCCTTGGGGATGCCGATCTTCACTTGTGTGTCCAACGGGGGCTACTCCTTGGCTAGGCCACCTTCTTGCGATGGCCGGTTACGTATAACGCTCACGTTCCCTCTTTGCTCTTACTGGCCTTGGCGGCCGTCTTCTTCACCGTCTTCTTCACCGCCTTCTTGGCCGCCTCCCCCGACTTCTTCGCAGTCTTCTTCTTCGCAGCCGATGGGCGAAAAGCATCTGCATGATGACGCAACGCCGCATACATGGCGTGCACGTCGGTGACTGATATTTGTCTCTCCAGAAAACCTTGCACCTGCGACAGACTGGCCTCCGGCGAGACCACCTCTTCCGCACGAAGCATGGCCAGCATTTGCTCATTGACCGGAAAGGCGTGCGCACCGAGAGCACGCAGCATGATTCGCCCTACGACATATGCATCGGCCCCTTCAAGCCCCTCAAGAAATGTCTTCGCGTCACGCTTGTTCAGCTGACGCAGTTCCTCCAGGTCAAGCGAGTCCTGCTTGTCGTAAACGCTCCGCAACAGCGTCAGCAGTTGAAGGGCGGTCTCCCGCGCTCGCTGCGCGTTCTTGCCCAGAATGTCTATCGCCTCGGCGGTCCGGCTGATCCGCAGCTCGTTGTAATCGACGTAGTTGCTCCGAAGACGCCCCAGCAGCGTGCGGGCCTTGTTCTCCGTGTTATACGCCGAAAGGCACGCCACAAGTAGCTCCGTCGTGACATCCTGAACCGCCGGCTCCGTGTGCTTGAACCCCCCACGCTTGATGCGGTTGTAGAGCTTCTTCAGCTTGGCGGCGTACTCGCTACTGTCCTTCATTGTCCGTCTCCTCTTGCGGGGGGGGGGGGCTGACTCCTCCGGGCCGTCGGGGTGCAGTTCGCTGGCAACCTGATCCAACAGGCGGACGACATCAAAACCCTTCTTCAGCGAGTCGTCCAGATAGAAAGTGAGCGTGGGGCACGACTTCATCGTCAGCTTCTTGGCCAGGGCCGACTGAATGAATCCCTGCGCATGGTTGATGCCCCGCAGCGAGAGCTCCTGTTGTTTGCTGTCCACCCCCATGATGCTCAGGTACACCCGCGCACTACGCAGATCCGGAGAGGCATCCACGTGCGTTACACTCACAATGCCCTTCACCCGCGGGTCGCTCAGACGCGTCTGGATTACTTCGCTGACGGTTTGTCGGATGGCACGCGAAACTTTTTCGATTCTTCTGCTAGACATGGCTCCTAGTGCGTCTCAAGGGAGTAGTCGATGAGGCTCAGTTGCGGAATGCCTCGTACAAAGTCCACCAGTTTACTCAGGGCCGACTCCACAAAACGCCGTTCGTTGCCCACCATCGCCACACCCAACAACGCCGTACGCACAGACTCATTGTAGCCCACTTCTGCGATGGACACGTTATACTTGTTGCCCACGCGGTCTTTGAGGCTCTTCAGCACCCGCCTCTTGTCTTTTAAAGTCATGGCGTCGAAAACGCTTACCTGCATGGTCAGTACCCCAACGATCATACCGTCACACCGGCTGTTCTTGGCGGGATTCCAAAGTCCTGCTCACTTCCACCGTCTCGTACGCCTCCAGAATGTCTCCCTCCTTGATGTCGTCGAAACCGGCGAGCTTGATCCCGCACTCGAAGCCACTGCGAGCTTCACTGACATCGTCCTTCACTCGCTTCATCGAATCGATCGCCGCGTTATCACGCAGCACGACACTGTCCCGAATCAGCCGTATCTTGGCCGAACGCGGGATGACGCCGTCGGTTACATAACAGCCCGCGATGCTGCCCAATCGCGAAACCTTGAATACCCGACGAACCGCCGCCCGGCCCAGATGCTTCTCTTCGATACTCGGCGTAAGCATGCCTTCCAAGGCCTGTTTGATATCGTCTACCACATTGTAGATCACCCGATAGAGACGTACCTGCACTCCCTTGCGGTCCGCCATTTGCCGCGCGTGCTCGTCGGCTACCACCTGAAAACCAATCACAATCGCGTTAGACGCCTCCGCCAAAAGAATGTCGCTCTCGCTGATACCTCCCACCGCCGCGTGCAGCGTTCGAACCGCCACTTCCGCAGTGTTCATCTCCGTGATCGATTTGAGCAACGCGTCCAGACTGCCTTGGACGTCGGCCTTGACGATGACGTTCAGTTCTCTCAGTTGACCCGCCTCGATTTCGCTGAAAAGGTTTTCCAGAGTCACCTGACGCCGTTGGCTCAGAGTCTTCTCGCGTTGCGTGCTGCGCTGTTCGTACGCCACTTGCGCCGCGGAAGAGATATCATCCACAACAAAGAACCGGTCACCCGCTACGGGCACCTCGTCCAGACCCGTTATCTCCGCAGGCGTAGCCGGACCAGCCTCTTGCAGCGGTTGGCTCACCGCGTCCGTCAGCGTTCGCACGCGACCATGGGCACACCCGCTGACCACCACGTCACCAGGCTTGAGCATCCCGCTCTTGACCAGAATCCGTGCCGAAGCCCCCTTGTTGACGGTCATTTCCGATTCAACGATCCACCCCGTGGCGTTGCCCTCGTTCTGCGCCTTGAGATGACGCAGCTCCGCAACATAATCCAGATGCTCGATCAAGTCGTCGATACCGGCACCCGTGGCGGCACTCGTCTGAACCACTTCCGTGTCGCCCCCCCATTCTGCCGGTACCAGATCCTTTTCTGAAAGTTGCCCCAGCACGCGATTGATATCCACCCCCGGAATATCCACCTTGTTGACGGCCACCACGATAGGAACGCCCGCGGCCTTGGCGTGACTGATCGCCTCTTCCGTCTGCGGCATGACGCCATCGTCCGCCGCCACGACCAGCACGACCATGTCCGTCATGTTGGCCCCACGCGCTCGCATGGCGGTAAAGGCCTGGTGACCTGGAGTGTCCAGAAACGCCACCCGACGCGTGCCGTCATCGTAAAGGTACGAGCCAATGTGCTGCGTGATTCCGCCGGCTTCCCCAGAGGCCACCGTCGTCTTGCGAATCCGGTCAAGCAATGAGGTCTTCCCATGGTCGACATGGCCCAAAAAAGCCACCACCGGCGGGCGGGGGTGCAAACGCTCTTCCTCAACGCTCGCATCGTCAAACTGCATGCGCAGCTGGTCCAGCAGCAACACCTTCTCTTCCACCGTCAGATCAACGCCAAACTCCAGCGCCACCATCGTGGCCGCTTCCTTGTCCAGGCTTTGGTTGATGTTGGCCATCACCCCCATGCCCATCAGCTTGCCAATGATCTCGTTGGCACGGATGCCAATGACCGCCGAGAGGTCTTTCACCGTAATTGGCTCTTTGACCGTGGCCTTGTCAACACGGTGCGCCTGGTGAGGAGCTTGGCCCGTGGCGTCGTCCTCCCGAGCGAGACGCCGCGAACGGCCCGCCAGCTTCGTACCGCTGGCCGCCGCCAAACGCTGTTCACGTTCGATCAGGTCCCGGTCACCCCATTGTCGCGGGGCACCCGTTGCAGGACCAGTGCCTCGGCCTCTTCTGCGGCCCCGCGCCGGGGGCTTGCCCCCGGCGCCTCTGCGAGGACCCTCCCGGTCTTCCTGGCCCCCATAACGCCGTTCACGACGCCGGCCCGCACCGCCACCACTGACCGGCGGCAACGGCACAGGGTCTTGAGCCGCCGGTTCCGCCGGACGCCGTCTTTCACGAGTCGGCGGCGCCGGGACAATATCTGCACGTTCAACCCGAATCACCTTGGGCCCCTGCAGCACCGCCGGCTTGGGCACGTGCATGATGGGCTTCTTCGGTGGCGGGGGAGCTTCCTCAACAGGAAGCACAGGCGCTTGCGGGGCGGGGGGGGACGCCGCTTTCTCTGACGAGGCCTCGGCTGGGGCCTCCGTCTCGGTATCGTCGGCCGCCACGGCCGGCTCGGCCGCAGCCGCAGCCGCAGCAACTGCCGGTTCTTCCACCGCGGGGGCCGCGTCTGCCTCGGCCTCGGCCGGCACTGCCGACGATGGCTCCGGGCACGCCTCCGCCCCCACCATCGGCTCCCTGGGAACCTCGGCGGCCTGCTCACGCTCAGCCTCTTCACGCTCTTTGGGGCTGATACGTTTAGGACGTTCCGACCCCTGTTGTTTCTCCGTACCAGCCGCAGCCGGGGGTTCCGCCGTCGCTGACGCGGCAACCTCGGCGGCAGCCTCGCTGACGCCGGTGTCCGCTTCGCTGGCCGCCGGGGCAGCTTCGGCGACAGGCACCGCTGCCGTCTCAGCCTCAGCCTCGGCAGCTTCCGGGGCCACCTCCACCTCGGCGACCGCGTCAGGCTTCTTCTGACGCGGTTTACGCTTCATCTTGACCTTGGCCAAATCAACGGGTGCCGCCGTCTCCACCGTCATGTGTTCGCACGATTCGCTGAACCATTCACGGATCGTGGCTTCAAGACCCGCCGACAGCGTGCTCATGTGGTTCTTGACTTCCAGACCCTCAGCCTGGCACTTCGCCACGATGGCAGTGCTTTTTACGCCTAGCTCTTTCGCTAACTGGTGAACGCGCTTTGCCAAGCTTGGACCTCCGACTCTAGTTTAATACAAAACAGCAATGTAACGGGACCTAGTATCTTAAACCTCCGATGCTGACGACTGATCCGGCAACTCGCCCGGGCTTGCCTCGTCGGCCTCGGCTACGATCTTCTTCTCGGGTGATTCATCCTCGCCGGCAGACAACGTGTCCGGACCGCCGCTCGCCACCTCCGGCGGGGCATCTGCGCCCGCGGGGCTACCCTCGTCCGTTGCAGCCCCATCAGCCGTCGGCACGCTGGCGAGAGCGTCGGCGGCTTCCTCATCGCCTTGAGGGGCCTGGCCTGCACCACTCTCTTCAGCCAGAACCGCTTGGGCCGCGCTGGCCTTTTCCTTGTTGGCCGCCTGCTGCCGCGCTTCCTCGGTGGCTCGGGTGACCATCACGCCCGCCAGTTCCGGCGTCAGCGACAACGCTTCTATCAGCGGCTCGGTGCCCACCTCTTCCAGATCCAGGACCGAAACCAGCCCCAAAGCCAGCACTTTGTCTATAAGCGTGTCGTCCACCCCTTCCACCGAACGCAGCGTGGAGATCATCAGTTCGGTTGCTTCACGGTATTCGTGCGGCGTCAGGATGTCCACGTCCCAGCCGGTCAGACGAGCCGCAAGCCGCACATTCTGGCCTCGCTTACCGATGGCCAGCGAGAGTTGATCCTCCGACACCACCACACTGGCACGCCGTAGTTCGAAACACAACGCGATCTCGCGCACTTCTGCAGGCCTCAGAGCGTTGGCAATCAGGACTTGTGACGATTCGTTCCAACGGACGATGTCGATCTTTTCGCCGCTGAGCTCCTCGACAATGTTCTTGATACGGCTGCCACGGACACCCACGCAGGCGCCCACCGCGTCCACTTTCGAGTCGATGCTCGTGACGGCAACCTTACTGCGATAGCCCGCCTCCCGCGCCAGAGCGCGGATTTCGATGATACGCTCGGCAACCTCGGGCACTTCCTGTTCGAACAGACGAAGGATAAAGTCCGGGTGCGTCCGCGTCAGGATGATCTTCACCTGGTTGGATGCCTCTTTGACTTCCAGAATCATCGCCCGGATGCGTTCGTTGGCGTGGTGGGTCTCGCCCGGAATCTGCTCGCCGCGAGGCAGGATCGCCTCGGTGCGGCCCAGATTCACGATCACCGCGCCGCCCTCGAACCGACCGACCGTCCCGGCAATGACCTCGCCGATACGTTCCTGGTATTCGGTGAAGATGCTGTCACGCTCATCCTCCCGAAGCTTCTGAATCATGACCTGCTTGGCCGTCTGGGCCGGTATACGCCCCAGCTTGCGGATATTGATCTGCTCGCCGTTGAGAAAAGCGGCGATTTCGCCCGTTTCACGGTCGATGCGAACATCCACCTCCTCCGTGGCGCCAAAGTGTTTGCGCGCCGCCGAGGCCATCGCCATTTCCAGATCGACCAGGATGCTTTCACGATCAATGTTCTTATCGCGAGCCATGCCGTCGACAATATGTAGCAGTTCTTGATTCATTCACAACCTACCTTTTCTGGTGCCAACAAAAAAAAGCGGGCCACACGGCGGCCCACTTCTTGAACTTTGCACCCAAGCTAAAGTCCATGCGTCTACATCGCAACACCTCCGGTCATTGCCAACCCGGCCGGATGCCGCTGGCAAATGGCGCCGATGTCTCCGCGCGTGGGACACCATCGTCGACCCACAACGGGCCGACCGATGCCCAGCCCCGTTTCTACGGGACCGCACACCCTCATCGTTTTTCGCTTCCGTCCTTAGTCACGTTGCTACCTACTTCTCCCGCGTCAAAGACGTGCAGGGCGTCGGGGTCGAGTTGAACCTGGACCCGTTGGCCTCTTTCCACACGTAGTTGAGCGTCGCAACGAGCGAGGGTTACTTGGTCCTGGGTGGTCAGGTAGACGTTCTGCCAAGAGCCAAGTCGTTCGATCGCTTGTACCTTCATAGTGACGTAATTGCTTACGCATTTATCCTTTATATCGTTCGCCTGGTGTTGAAGCCATACATTTTCCGGCCTGACGCCCAGGACCATAGCTTGGTCCAGGTACTTTTCGAGTCGACCGTTCAGGCTTGGGGGTAGTCCCAAGCGGCCATCGCCCATGTCGAAAACGATTTTGTGGTCGGTCTTCCTTACGATACCCTGGAGCATATTCATGCAGGGCGAACCGACGAAGGCAGCGACGAAACGGTCGGCCGGTGCCTTGTATATGTCCATGGGCTTGCCAATCTGGCGAACCCTGCCGTTGTGCATGACGACCAATCGGTCGGCGAGGCTCATGGCCTCTTCCTGGTCGTGGGTGACGTAAATCGTTGTGGCTTCTAGTCTTCGGTGCAGTTTTTTCAGTTCGGCCCGCATGGTGTATCGCAGGTGGGCGTCGAGGTTGCTCAGTGGTTCATCGAAGAGGAAGGCTTTTGGCTTCCTGACGATGGCGCGCCCGAGGGCGACACGTTGTCGT
>CAYNXW010000076.1:0-8837 GCA_964401265.1 uncultured Pirellulales bacterium
AGGGGCCACTCCTGCAAGACAGAACAGACAAGCCACTATAATGGTGGTTCTTGCACACATTGCCGTCTTCTCTCCTCGTGTTCGTGGTTTCTGGTCGGCTGACAATAATCAGTCGCGATTTGGTCGTGTAAACGTAAACGGGTATTTCCCATATAGCGTTGTATATTGGGGCTGGTTACTTCACTAAGACCCCCTAACAGAATGGAACAGTAATTGCGTGTCTTGGGTCATAGGCGATTTTTCCCGACATTTCCCGTGTGACGTTGCCCGGCCAGGGCATCGGGCGGTATGGTCGTCATTATATAGCGTGTCCCCTGCGTTTCGACTACCATTTTTGAGGGTACTTTCACGCGTCAGGGCCTTTAGTGGCCTTTGCTGGCGGTCTCAGGTTCGTTGCGAAGCCGATCAAAGGCCCCGTGTGGTAGTCTGGGCGTATGGTGTTTAAGGGAATACTCGTCCCAATGACATGGCGGGTGACCTGCGTTCGGTGAAATTGGAGCTTGAGCTTCGGGGCAAATTGACGCGAAATGTGTCCTTGGGTGTGCCCCCATTGGGATACTCGGTTTTGGAAAGGAAAGATGCCGTAAAACGGGTCGCCTGAGCCTATACTGTCAAGTTGCGCGTTTTCTGCAAGGTTTGCCTGGGTGGTGCGGGCCTCGGTATTGGGGTGCGTAGGTGTTGCGGGGCTAGGGTTGGGCCCTTGCCAGAGAGGACAGGGGGCACTATGATGTTGTCTGCCTATGAAAAAGAAGTATCAACAATCAGCGTCACGCGAGCCCATTCGCGTCAATTTTGTCTCTCTGGGCTGCCCCAAGAACCTGGTCGACAGCGAGAAGATGCTGGCGTTGGTGGGCCAGGCGGGTATGGCGATTGTCGGCCCCGACGATGCCGCCGACGTCACAATCATCAACACATGCGGTTTTATCAAACCGGCCCGTGACGAGGCCTTTGAGGCCATCGACGCGGCGCTTGCCGCCAAGCGAGAAGGTCTTACGCGTGCGGTTGTGGTGGCCGGCTGTTTAGCTCAACACGTTAAGCATGAGCTGCTCGAGCAACGGCCAGAGATCGACGCGTTGGTGGGCCTTGGCCAGCGTGAGGGCATCGCTCAACTGGTCCAGAAGCTGGCGGCGAATATGGAAGTGCAGGCAGAGACGTGTCCGGCCTTTACGGGGCCCGTTGCGTCCGATCGCGTTCGCCTGCGGCTGACGGAACCGTCGTGGGCTTATTTGCGAATCAGCGAAGGGTGCGACCTGCGTTGCTCTTTCTGCACGATTCCTTCCATTCGGGGCCCCTACCGCAGCAAAGACCTTGGTGAAGTGCTGGCGGAGGCTCGGGAACTTGTCGCCGACGGTGCTGTGGAACTCAACCTTATCGGGCAGGAAACGACGAGTTATGGCTCGGATCGGCCCGACGGTGCGGCGCTTGCGGAGTTGCTCTACGGCCTTGAGGAACTTGACCACCTGCGTTGGGTGCGGGTTCTCTACACTCACCCGGCGTCATTTTCCGACGCGATTATCGAGGCGCTGGCGAGTTGCAAGAAAGTTGTCCCTTACCTTGACATCCCCTTGCAGCACATTAACGACCGCATACTCAAGCTGATGAACCGCCACATCAATCGCCGGCAGACAGAAGACCTTCTTGCGCGGCTGCGCGGCGCCATTCCTGAGCTGGCCATACGCACGACCATGCTGGTGGGTTTCGCGGACGAGACTGATGGAGAGTTTTCCGAGCTGCTGGACTTTGTGGGCCGTCAGCGTTTTGAGGCGCTTGGCGCGTTTGCCTACTCGCCCGAGGCGGGCACGGCGGCTGCACGCTATCCTCATCAGACGCCCGACGAGACCAAACAAGAACGGTACCACCAGATCATGCAGCTCCAGCAGGACATTGCGTTCGCCCAGGGTGAGCAGATGATTGGCAAGACGGTGCCCTGTCTGCTGCTGCGAGCGTTGGAGGAGGAGGAAGTTCAGCAACTGCACCTCAGCGGCGAGGCCGTCTGGTTCCTGGGGCGACACCATTGCCAGGCCCCGGAAATTGACGCGGAATGCTACGTGCAGATTCCGGCCGGCGTCGAGTCGCTCGAGATGGGGGTGATCCACCAGGCAACCATCACGGACAGGCTGGACTACGACCTCGTCGGTGTCCTGGCTGCCAACTACGATCCAGGTGACTAATCATGGCGTTTCTGAAACATCTGCCCAATATTCTGACGGTGTCGCGACTCTTTTTTACGGCGGCCTTTTTGCTGATCGTTGCGTTTACCGACTTTGAAGGTTCGCACTGTGCGGTGCGGCTCGACTGGGCGTTCGTTCTGTTCGTTGTCGCCGGTCTGACCGACATTGTGGACGGGCACCTGGCGCGGCGTCTTAAGGTTACGGGGCAGTTCGGCCGCACGTTTGATCCGCTGGTCGACAAGATCCTTGTCATTGGGGGCTTTGCGCTATTCGCCTACATCGGGTGGGCACTGACCGCTGTTTACTGGTGGATGCTCGGTGTTATCGTCGCGCGTGAGGCGTTTGTCACGATCGTCCGGCACGTCAGCGAGACGCAGGGTAAGGCGTTTGGCGCCACGTGGGCGGGTAAGCTGAAGATGTTTCTTCAGTCCTTTGCTATCGGCACCATTATCATCTACCTAGGCCACTTTCAGGACACGCCCTGGGCCATCAACCTGCGCAACATCACCGTTTATGTTGCTGTTCTTTTTACCGCCTGTTCGGCCCTGATCTACCTGCCGCGTCTGAAACACATCCGCTGGAAGTCCGCCCGCTAAGCAGGCTCGCTCTGCTGTGCAATCCGTCGCGACACTGAACCAAGCTGCTCGGTCTACTCACGCCTTGGTTGGCGGGGTTACTCCGGCGTCGATGGCTCCTGGCCGTTTTCTGGCGGCATTGTGAGTTCCTTAAGTTCCGGCCAGTGAGGGTCGTAATTGGCCAGTGTCAGTCTTATCTCATTGACGTGCACAACCTCGCCGTCCCTGCTTAGACTGACCCGCCCGTCAACGGCCTTGATGGTGTACTGCCCCCAGATAATTTCTTGCGGTGTGGCCCGCAAACGTGCTCTGCCCTGCCCACGCCCATCTTTGAGCGTCACCTTTTTGCTCAAACGCAGGTTTTGAGCCCCCCGTAACCACTTTACGTACTCCGGGTGTAATTCCAGAACTGCCTTGCCCATACTGTTGTCGCGGACAAATTCAATTCGCAAATGCCCGCCGTTGTTCTGAATGAGCACTTGCGCCGCTTGAGGCAGAGCGCTGCCCATACTGCCGCTCAGGCGAAGACGCTCCGTTTGCCCGGCCGCGTCGTAGACGGCATTATAGAAGGTATCGAGAATCATCAGCTGGTTTGCCGCCTGTGACTGAGCGTGCTTGCTCGGATCATGATCGTCAGCACGTTGTCCCACTACACGCCACCGGCCGTCCGGAAATCGCAGCAGTTCCAGCATCATGTATTTGTGTGGCGCGCCGTCCGGCTGCGGCACGTACGCTGTGGCCCAATCACGCACCAGGCCCACCGCTGCAATTTTCTCCAACAAGCCAGAATTCGCAGCATAAGTCTCGCGGATTGCCCTCGCCCAATTCCGCCAGATGCCTTTCTGGAAATGGGGATGGTCAACAGCCACCCCATAGAGTGCCTCGTCGTCATTGTCCATAATGGCATCAAAGAGCGTCTTCAGCACGGCCGCGATTTCCTTGTAAACACGGTCCAGCTTAGGCATGGTCGCCGCATTGAGGATGCGTCCCACCTCTTCATAAGCGGGCTTTTCCAGTACCACCTGGTACGGCAGACGATAGTTCCCAAACGGACCGCTGTCGCACAATGGATCGGCCCCAGCATCGAGCAGCACCTGCACCAGCGCCGGCTCATTGGCGTTGACCGCCATGATCAGCGGCGTTTGCTCGGCATCGCCCACCAGGTTCACCTGAGCACCATGCTTGACCAACAACCGGACCATCTCCAGGTTGGCTCCGCCCCGACTGTGCCGTAACCATGTCATGGCGCTAAGCAAAGGCGTACGATCACCTCCGTCGCGTGCCGCCACATCAGCCCCACTCTCAAGCAAGAGTCTCACTGTGGCTGCATAATGCTCCTTATCGGCGACCAATGGGCTATGCGCCTCTGCCGCTGCCAAGTGCAAGGGCGTCTCTCCTTGGCGGTTGCGGGCGTTGACCTGTGCGCCGGCCTTGAGCAGAATCTGCGTGACCTTGTCTCGGCCTTGCTTGGCTGCCTTATGAAGCGAGGTGTTCTGGCGTGCATCGGCCGCGTTCACGTCAGCCCCGTCTTGGAGCAGTTGGGCGACAACCTCAGGCTGCCCGCTTTGTGCCGCCTCACGCAAAGCCTGTGCCGTCTCCTGCCGCACCGGCGTTCCCTCCTGGGCGTGCGACTTCAACAAATCCACCATCTCGGCATTGCCCACCATCGCCGCCGCCTGTAGCGGCGTACCCACCTCCCTGTACTCCGCGTACACAGAAGCACCCGCTTTCAGAAGCTGCCGCGCAATGACCCGCTCGTCGGCCAGCGCCGCCACGTGAAGCGGCGTCAGTCCGAAAGACGTCGTCGACGTTGCCGCCCGCGGATTCCTACTGAGGATTTCCTGGAGCCGCTGCTCTTCGCCGAGGCCCGACGCCGCGAAGATATCCACTTGCGCACCGCGCTGGCGTAACAGCGTGCTAATCTCCTCCACCGCCCGCAAGGCCCGCTTCATTTCCTCGGTCACTTCCGGTCCCAACGTCTTTTTCGCGAATTGCGCCTTAAGAAAGACCACCCCAGCCAACGCGGTCAGGCCGGTGCGTCCCTTGCCGTCAATGGCCGCCCCCTGATCCAACAGCCAGCCCACCATCTGCTTCTGTGCATGGATCGCCGCGCCGGCCAGAACCGCTGTGCCCTGTCCATCCAACGCGTTAATGTCAGCCCCGCGTTCCAGCAGCAGGCGTGCCGTGTCAATACGCCCATACTGACCGGCCAGATGCAACGGAGTTGTTCCGTCGGGACGCCTGGCATTGACGCCGGCTCCCTGTTCGAGCAGAAACTGCAGGATTTCCGGACGGTCATGGCGAATTGCTGTATGGATCGGCAGATCACCCTCGTTAGGCCAACGCTGCACCACATGGATGAGATCCCCGTTGTAGCCCATCAGCTCCTTGACACGCTTGAGGCGCCCATCACGGATCGCGCCGTGCAACTCCCTGCCTGCCGGCATCCCCCGGCGTAGCGCGGCGACCAAACTCTTTACGTCCGCCTCGCTGAACTCACCCGCGATCAGCCCCTGCCCCCCCAACGCCTCTTCAATCTTCACCGCAGCAACAGCCGTCTCGTCGACAACCACTGCCAGATACATCCCCTTGTGCTGTCCCGTCAGTTGCGACAACCTCTCCGCACCCTGCTCATCCAACTCATACGAGAGTGCCGCCCGGCCCTGCTTGTCCTGGGTCTGGGCCACCTTGACCAAACCCCAATCCCGATGTGGCGCTTTGCCCAGCTCAAGAGTCCGCATGTCGTGGCATAACAACACATACTGCTGCCCCTCATTAGCGACCGTAACAGCCTCCGCCGGCAACGAACAGCCCACGCGAAACCAACCAAACTGGTCGTTCTCCTTGCGTCCTCCAACCCCTTGCGTCGCCAAACGCACCTTTAACCGCTCTATCTCATCCGCCCCGACCATCGCACTACGCCCACCGACCGACGCCGCGTTGGGCACAATCCGAAAACTCAACCGCGCGGGCCTCGCCCAACGCGTTTCCCCAGGCGCCGTTGACCAACCGGCCTGAGCCTCTGCACGGGCAGCATCTGCTAAGGTCGCAATATTCTCGTCGTGCTCCGCCGTCGGTGGCTCCGAGGCCCCGCGGCCGAGCGCGGTTATCGCTGAAATCGCCAGGGCTGCCGTCAGCACCCAGGCCGCCAGCCACGCGCGTCCCAGTCGCGTCTGCTCGGCGGGGGCGTGGCCCAGCAGGCGCAGCACGCGGTGTTTTAGTTGCGAACGCGACCCGGTGGCCCGACATGCGGCTGCCTCAGTTGGCTGGCGCCACTGTCTGCGCAGCCCCTGCGTCGCTGCCTCCACCAATGAGGACGCGTAGGCCTCGGGCTCTGTGCCTGTGCCCAACACCAGGTCATCGCAGCAGTGCTCGCGCTCGAGCCGCACCTGCCGCGAGACGTACCACAGTGCCGGATGAAAGAACAGCAGGACCTCGATCAGCCGTTGTATCACATTGATCAAGGGATCGTGGCGGCGCACGTGCGCCAATTCGTGCGACAGGATCATTTCGATCTGCTCACTCGACAATCCCGTCGCGAGGTTCATCGGCAGGAGGATCATCGGGCGAATGACCCCTACCACCACCGGCACCGTCACTCGGCGAGAGTACGCGAGGGCCGGCGCCCACGAGAGCCCCAGCAGGCGTGCCTGTCGCGCTGCGGCGGCCAACAAGGCGCCCTGCTCTACCGGCTGCGAATGGCGCCGCAGTCGGTCGCCGCCGCCCAATCCCACCAACAGCCTTAGCAGCATCAAAGCGGCCCCCACATAGTACGCTGTCACCACGTAGGGCACGTAGGGCCGCCACATCGTTTGATTAGTCCGTGGCTTATCCGCTGCGGTTGTTTCGCGGGCCTGCTTCTCGTCCACGCCGGTCGGCTCCGGCTGCTGCGTCACCGTCGGCTGCGGTGTAGCACTGACGTTGCGTCCCACATCGTCGTTGCTTACCTCGGCTGTCGCTCCAACGGTGGGCACGTCCGGCAGGTGGCCGCCTGCTGCCGGCTCAGTGGCCATACTCTGGCCTGGCCCGACCAGGACAAACGTGAGGGCCACTGCTGCAACCATGCTTAGCATGCTCGTGGCAAAGATCGCGTATCGCACCGACGGGGACCGCTTCGCCGCAAGCCGGGCCGCTGCCGCCGCCAAGAGGGCCAGAAGCGTCCCTTGCCACACGAAATGCAACAGGGTCACGACCAGTCGCACCGCCATCGGTCCGTCAAAGTGTTCCAGCACTGCCATTATCAGGCCCCTTTCTCTTTCTGCCGAATCAACTTGCGCAACTCGGCCAACTCGGCTTCGTCCACCTGCTCCATCTGCAACAAATGCACCATCGCGGCCATCGTCGAGCCGTCAAACGCCCGCTGCACCACGTCTCCCAGCATGGTGGAGAGGGTCTGGTTCTCTGCGGCCACGGCTGTGTAGAGATAGCTGCGTCCCTTTTTACACCGATCCAGATAGCCCTTTTCCGTCATGATCCCCATCATGGTCATGACGGTCGTATGGGCGAGCTTTCGCCTGCCCCCCAACCGCTCGCGTACCTGACGCACCGTGGAAGGTCCTTGCCGCCAAAGCACCTTGAGTATCTCGAGTTCCAAGGGCGTCGGATGACAGCTGCCGCGTTTAGCCATGATCTAACCTCCTGCTCACTACTAATTCGTTAGTAAGTGTACCCCCACTTCAGCCTTGCGTCAAGTGTACTTACTAACTTTTTAGTACAAAATCCCCGTTTGTGCCCCGCTTCGCCAACAGCTTGTGGCGCTCTCCTGCCTTGGCGTCCCCTGCACTTCGACTCTCGATTGTCTTCTTTGTGTCTTGGGGGCCTGGTGGTCAGGCTGTGTCTTCTGCGCGAGCTGGGGGTTTCTTGGGATGGGTTAGCGGCTCTGGGGGCCGGCTTTGTGGAGGGGCTTTCTAGGGGGCGATGAAGGTATCGTCGGCGGCTGCTGGTACTTCTACGCCGCGATAGCGTCGCATCTTTCGGATGGTGAACATATCGTCCGCGCCAAGTCCCACACGCCGCTGGTGGGTAAAGGCTACGCGTCCGTCCAGAAACAGCACGTTCTGCCCGCGGCCCCCGTGGTTGGGCGAGTTTGCCTCTTCGAGCTCGGCGTGGTCGGCCAGGTCCAGCGTTTCGTTTCGCAACACGTCAAAATTGGCGAAGAGCGGATTCTGATCTGTGGCCACGAGCGTCTCCGCCTGCCGGCGCCACACAGGATTGTTGCCCTGCACCATCAGTCGAAAACTGTAATTGACGTGATCGCGACTCGGGAAATCATTCATGGCCTCGAGCGTCGAGGCGTCCATGATGACCCTCGTGGGTGGTTTGCTTGGTCGAGCGTTGGGACACAAGAACACTCGCGTTGGGACGTAGCCGCCCTTGGTCAACAAGAAGAAGTGGCGGGTGTTGGAGACGTGGTCATCGTCTTGGCCGCCCACATACCACCACTTCGAGCCCTCGCTGCGTCCGGCAAACGGGAGCTGCCAGTGGTAGTCTTCGCCATAGGCGGCCAGCGCCTCCCCCACCTTTAACAACTGGCTGGCACAATACTGCTTCTGGGCAATCTGCTGTGCCCGCTTCAAGGCGGGCCTCGAGAGCATAAAGACAAACAGGACGCAGGCGGCCACCGCAATGGCATCGCGAAGATTGCCTAACAACCAGCGTGTCCGGGTTTGGGCCGGGGTGACGGTTTGCGCATATTCCCTGACCCGCAAGCTCCGCCCAAACGGCGCCACCGGCTCGCCATGTTGGCGTACAAAGGCCACGGTTCGCTGGGCCAAAGCGGTGGGGGGCTCATCGTCGTCCCATGTGCCCAGGGTCCGCAAATAGTGTCTTAATGCCCGGTGAGCGGCCCTCACGGGCTCATCGTCACTGACAGGCGGTTTGTCAGTTTCCGACTCGCCAAGGCCCAACTCATGATCAAGCAACCGTGAAAGTTCTTCTAACTGCTTGTTGTCCATCGCCTTAAACCAACTCCCCGCGCTACCTTTTTTCTCCGTCCTCATGTACGCTCGGCCTGGCCTGTCTGTTCGCGATAGCGGCGTGAAAAATTGGCCACCGCGGCGTGCAGTCGGGACTTGACCGTTCCAATGGGAAT
>CAYNXW010000076.1:8847-9884 GCA_964401265.1 uncultured Pirellulales bacterium
TATCCTCCTGGCAATTCTTTGCAGTCTGCCTATGGCCATCTCTTTGTACGACAACTGTTCAAAATAGGCCAGGAGGATGATCTGGCGTAAGTGGTCGGGCAGCTGGGCCACCACCGCGCGGACCAGCAGGCGTTCCTGCTTCTGATCGAAGAGGTGCTCGGCGGTGGTTTCGTGCATCAACAAGGCGTCCCAGAGCTGATTGGTTCCCGTCTGGTCATCGCCCGCTGTCAGCTGCACAGCAGGGCGTCGCGCGTGGCTGCGGAGCAAATCGCGTGCTTTGTTGGTCGCAATGGTGTAGAGCCAAGGGCGAAAGCGACGTGTCACGTCAAACCGGCCCACGGAGGTGTAGACCTGCAAGAACGTGTCCTGAAAGACGTCCTCGGCCCAGGCGCGCTTGCCGAGGAACTTCTGCAGATAATTGAAGAGGCGTTTCTCATAGCGGCCAACCAGCTCAGTGAAGGCCGTCTGGTCGCCCGCCTGAAACGCGGCCACAAGCTGTTCATCGCTCGATTGCTTCAACGCCCGGCCTTTCGCTCGGCTTGCCCTCAGCTTACGATGGGCCGCCCAAAAGGTTCACCCGGTGCGGTTTTCGCCCCGGTTCGTGTCGCGTTTCGTTACCCGTCCTGGTCAAAGACGGCTTTGAGCCGCCTTACCTGCTCGGCTGGATCTGCCGCCCCTAAGACGGCCTGAGAGATCGCCACGCCGCTGGCGCCGGCAGAGACGGCCTGGGAGGCATTCTCTGGAGTGACGCCTCCGATGGCAATCACAGGGCCCTGATAGCAATCTCGTACCTGCTGAATGAGCTCGAGGCCCGAGACGGCCACCTGGGGCTTGGTTTGGCTGGCAAAGACCGAGCCCACGGCGAGATAATCGCACCCCTCGTTTTGGGCGGCCCGCGCCTCTTCGACGGAATGGCTGCTCTTGCCCACGCAGACGTGGCCGCCGACGACTTTTCGCACCTGCTCGACGGAGAGGTCGTCCTGGCCCACGTGCACGCCGTCGGCGTTGGCGAGCACGGCGAGGTCTGCCCGATCGTT
>CAYNXW010000077.1:0-9774 GCA_964401265.1 uncultured Pirellulales bacterium
GGTGTCGCTATTGACCAGGGCGATGGTGTCGGAGAGGACGACGGCCTGGTCGGTGCGGTTGGCGTTGTGTCGGTCGACAGCTTCGGCGAGGCCCAGGAGGACGCCTTGGTTGAGGTCATCAGGGAGAGTGCCGCCGAAAATGACGGTGGAATATTCGGAGCCGCGTGGAGGCTCATCAAGGGTGAAGACGATTTCATCTTCGGTCAGGCCTGCATCGCGGTAAACCTGTTCGATGCGTTGTGCAATTTCTTCAATCAATTCCTGCCGCATATCGGCCAGGCCGAAGGCTTCGGCGTCAAAGGCGGGGCGATTGACGATATCCTCGTTGGCGCCTCCTCCGGCAAAGGCGCCATAGAGGTAATCGGCTGTTGCGTTTGTGTTGGTCTCAACATCGCCAAAGGCGAGCCAGACGACCTGGGGGCTGTCGTTGGTTTGTATGGTTTGGGGATCGGTTGTGTTAATAATGAGGCGATAGGGGATATGTTCGGAGAGGTCGTTGTCGGTGGGTATGGCGGTGACGACGACATAATAGGTTGCGTAGCCGTCGCCGTCGGGGTCGGGGTCAATGATTTCGTCGTGGCCCGTGATGGCGAAGACGGCCTGGGCGGCGTAGGTATCGTCAGCGAACTGCGGGGCGGGCAGGGTGTCATCGGCATCGGTGTATACGGCGGTGAGGGATTCGAGGTCGCCGTTGTAGATGCCGACCTGGAGGTCGACGTCGTCGCGGCCGAAGAGGACCTCGGCGTCGAGGTCGACGGTGATGAACTGGCCCTGGGCGAGGCGGAACTGATAGACGTCGACGTCGTAGAGGTTGGCCAGTTCGGTGTCAATGGTGACGTTGCTGGCGTTTCCGGGGTCGAGGAGGGTGCCGGCTATGGATTGGACGGGCCAGTCAAGTCGTGGGTCGTCGGCGGGGGCGTCGGGGTTGTCGGGGTTGTAGCGGTAATGGTCGGTGGTGTTGCCGTAGGGGACGAGGTCGTCGTTGCCTAGTGAGAGCGGTTCGAGATTGACGGGGTCGTTATTTGGGAAGAACTGGTCGTAGTCGAAGCCGCTATCGGTCTGGGAGAGGCCGAAGTCGCTGTTACCGTCGTTGAAGATGTTGACGTCGAGGTCGTAGGTGGTGAGGGGGCCGCCGCTGAAGAAGTAGGTCCACCACCAGCCCGGGGTAAAGCCAAAGTCGTCCAGGATGCTGGAGAGCATGGCGTCGCCGCCGGCGATCTGAAGGACATAGTCTCCGTCCTGGGGAATTTCGACGACGAGTTCAGTGGTGTTTTCAGCGAGGGCGGCCTGGACCAGTTCGGCGGTCAACTGTCCGCTGGCCGGTTCGAACAAATCGGCGGTGGCGCCGAAAAAGATGGTCAGGTCTCCTTGGCCGGCGTTGGTGTTGATGGCCAGGGTGAGGCTTTCGGAGTTGAAGGTTTCAATGGTGACGTAATCGCTGTCGCTGAGGATGACGGCGTCGATGTCGCCGGTGCTGCCGGCGGGCCAGTCGATGTCGTCGATAGTGAGTTCGATCTGGCCCTGTCCGGTGGCGTATTGGATGTCGAAGCGGTAGTATGCTCCGGCGTCGGTGACGGACTGGGCGTCATTGGCGGTACTGCTGCTGACGGTGACATTGCCGATGGTCGTGTCCAGGATGGTGCCAAAGGTGTGATTGGCCCATTCGCTGTCGTCGAGCCTGATGCGGACGGTATCGCCGAAGGGTTCAGCGGTGACGCCGCGAACGAGCAGGGCGGCGGGTGCGTTGAACTGGCCGGCGAGGCCGAAGTTGAAGGTATCGCCAGTATCGAGGTTTCTTTCCCATGTTTCGGTGACGTCAAAGGTGATGTCGCGCCAGTCGGCATCGGGCAGGGGCAGGTATGTTTCGATGCGTTCCTGTCCGGGGGCGGGGACGACGGCGGTGTTCAGTCGGACGAGGGCGTTGGTGGCCTGGTCGATGCCGAAGAGTCGGCCGGTGCTATCCATGTCGATGGCCGTGACCTGGAAACTGCTATCGCCGGGATTGCCCAGGTTGGCGATTTCGGCCCCGAGTGGTGTGGCGGTGCCAAAGAGGACGTTGGGTCGGAGGTTGCCGAGGATGTCTCTGATGTGTGTTCTGACGTCAAGGGAGACGAGGGTTTGAGTAATGGCGTCGATGCCGAAGAGGGCGCCGGTGGAGGAATCGGCGGCGGGGACGGCGGCGTTAGCCAGGCTGGTGATGTCGAGGTCATAGGTGAGGGCGTCGATTTGGACGGTGAGGCCGCCGGGTTCGGCGACGACCATGCCGGCGTAGGGGTCACGGATGTCGTTGATGAGGAGTAGTCCGTCGTAGGTGAGGGCCTCGTCGGTGACGGTGTCGGTGACGGTGAAGGTGGCGATGGCATAGAGGGGTTCGATGTTGGTGGTTTGATCGAGGGGCCCAAAGTCGAGGGCGTCAATGGCGTCGATTTGGATTTGCTCATCGGCGCCGGCCAGTTGGTACTGGTAGGCGAGGATGTCGCTGAGGACATCGCGTGTGAGTGGGATATCGTTGTCGGGATCGGTGTCGATGTTGTCAGGGTCATTGACATAGAGGGGCGAGGCGTCGCGGGTGTTAGAGCTGACGAGGGCGAAGATTTCCTGCTGGCTATCGTAGCCGAGGGCATCGTATTCGATGGTGCTGTTGAGAGTGCTGAAGAGGTCCTCGATGAGGCCATTGATGTCGTAGACGAGGGGGTCGAGAGCGTAGATTTCGTCGAGGACATCGTTGACCCATTGATTGCTGAGTCCTTCCTGGTCTAATTGGTCCTGGAGGTCGTCGCTGAGGACATTCTGGAGGTTGTCGCTGAGTTCGACGTAATTGAGCGAATCGAGGACGGTGGCGCTCATGGTGATTTCGTCGAGGTCGGGCAGGAGTAGAGGGCGTTGGGGATCGAGGTCGTTTCTTCGGCCACCGCTGACAGCGCCGGCGAGCACGACGTCGGTGGCTTCATAGGCCTCAATATCACTGGTGCCGGCGAAGAAGACGCGGACGTCGCCGTCACCGCTGTCGGCTTCGATGGTGATTTGAATTGTATCGGTGTCGAGTAGCACGACATCGACGTTAGCGGGGTCGTCGCTGGCGACGGAGAATATCTGGCCGAATTCGGTGGGGTTGTTCCAGTCGATGCCTTCGATGGTGACGGTGAGGTCACCGTAGGCGGGCCCAGAGGCGTAGTCGATGTCGAAGGCGTAATGGAAACCAGCCTGGATGAACTCGGTGAGTTGCGCATTGGGAAAGACGCTGTTGCTGTCCGAGGCGACCTGGTACTGGGAGCTGAAGACGGAGGTGTCTTGGCCGAAGGTGTGGCTCATGGTGCCGAGGTCCTGGTCGCCGGTGATGGTGATGCGGACCTGGTCGCCGACGGGGCTGGAGCGTAAGGGCAGGCCGACGATGATGGTGCCATCGGGTTCGACGGCGAGTCCGTGGCGTTCCTGGTCGAAGGAGAAGGTTTTGAGGAGGCTGACCTGGCCGTTGGTGGCATTGAGGTTGTAGAGTCCGTCGTCGGGTAGATTCTGGGTGTCATCGATGGGGCGGTCGTGCAATAGGAGGAGGCTCTCGCCGTCGGCGTTGGGAGCCAGTCCGACAATGGTCAAATCATCGCGGTTGAGGCCGGCGACGGGTGTGGGTTGGCCGAAGGTGTCGCTGAGTGGGTCGGCATCGAATTGAATGAGTGTGTTGGAGGCGGTGTCGATTCCGTAGAGTACGCCGTTGAGTTCAGCGAGGCCGACGAGGTCGGCATAGGCGCTGGCCAAGTCGAAGGTGGAGTAGACCACTTCGATTCGCTCATCGGGATCGACGTTGTTGATATCCTGGCTGAGTTTTTTGAGGAGGACGAGGCTTTGTCGGGGTTGGCCGTCGTTGGGGTTGAACTGGCCTATGGCCCAGAGGCTGTCGTCGCTGTGTCCGGCGAGGGCCTGCAAGGAGGTGAAGACGCCGTCTTCGGCGACGAGGTTGTTGATGTCGTCGAGGTTATTGTCGAGCAGGGTTGGCTCGTAGGTGGTGGGGTCGAGGGTGTAGAAGGTGCCGCCGAGGTCTTCATAGGCATAGAATTGGCCGGCGGTGTAGGTGATCTGGTCGAGCCCGGGGATGACGAGGTCGGCGGGTACGAGGACGGCGTCATCGGGTGTGATATCGTTGCGTCCGCCGTACTCAATGACGGAGAAGTCATTGCCGACGAGGTTGTTTTCGACGATGCGATAGAGTCCCAAGCCATACTCGCTGGTGACGACTTCCCAATTCCAGAATCCTTCGATGTACTGGGTGCTGTCACTGGCGGACACGACGATGACCTGTCCCTGTTGGAGGCCGTTGAGGCGGACGTAGTCTTCGTCTCGCAGGGCGTCGCTGCCGGAGTAGTTCATATTGTCGCCGGTCTGGGCGAGGAACTGCCAGGTGACGTTTTCGGGGAAGGTGTCGGGGAAGGGCGAGAAGGCGGTGGCGACGGTGTCACCCATGTCGGCGACGGCGAAGTAGTAGATGAAGTCTCCGCCGGGAGTGCCGTCACCGGTAGGCCAGTCGCCTTCGAAGTCGCCGTCGAGATTGGTGCCCAGGTAGCTGGTAATCTGTGAGGCGTCGAGTCGGATCTGGTAGTAGTTGGTACCGCGGGGATTGGTGATGAACCCGTCTTCATTGACGAAGCAGAGGCTGTTGTTCTGGCTGTTCCATTTGATATAGACGGTGGGTTGGTCGGCGGTGTCGGCGTTTCCGGTGACCTGATAATCGTCCAGGGTTCCGAATTCGAGATCGAGCCCATCGGCGAGGACCTGGAAGGGCAAGGTGTTGGCGTTGGCGGGGGTGACGTCGTCGACTTCGAGGGCGGAGCCGAGGACGGAGGTGTTGCGGACTTCGAGTCGTTGCACGTTGTCGTCGCCGGCGAAGACCTGTCGATTGGCCATGACGTGGAGGACGCGTCCGGCGGCGGCGATGGCATAATTTTCACCGGGCAAGTCTGATCCTTGTATTTCGTCGCGGACGACGAGCGACTCGACGTCGCCGTTGGCGAGGTTGTTGGCCTGTTCGAAGAGTACGGTAATGCGGTCGGGCTGGCTGGCGTCAAAGAGGACGTCGGCGATGCGTGGGGCGTTTTGCGCGTTCAATCCTTGTGCGGCTACGGTGTCGTCGGCAGTGCCGAATTGGGCGTCGGGCCCGGCGGCCAGGGCGGCGACGACGTTGGATTCGATTAAGTCGCCGGCGATGATGACGCTCTTGACGTCGCCCAATTGTGCCAGGTCGTTTCCGTTGTTGAGGATGCCTTCTTCGCCGATATCGAGTCCGCTGGCGAGGGTGGAGTAGCTGACGTCGCCGGCGATTTGGGCCTTGATGAGGTCCCCACCGGCGGCGGCGACGGCCAAGGTCATGCTGTCGGCTCGCAGGAGGCCGATGTCATGAGCGGCGCGAACGCCCTGGGTGGTGAGTCTTGCGGGCTGGCCGAGTTGTCCCTTGATGATGAGGCGGTCGATGTTGAGGGCGCTGCTGATGGCGCCGGTAAGGTCCCCCTGGATGACGGCATTTTGGAGGGAGCCTTGCAGAGTCTGGATCGTGCCGGCCATGTTGCCGCGGCCTTGCAGGCGGTTAATTTGGGCGGCGGCGATGGTGGTGTCAGCGCTGACCTGGCCCAGTCGCATGAGTTGGACGGGCCCGGCAAGTTGGACGTTGGTAGGTTGGGCGAGGGTGCCATTGACGTTTCCGAGGTCGGCGCGGTCGACGGCTCCTTCGATAGTGAGGTCGGCGCCGGCACCGAGGCCGAGGATTCGTAGCTGGGCGACATCGCCGCCGACGTGCAGGTAGGCATCGTGCTCGTCATTGGCGATGAGTCCGTCGACTTGGAGTAGACGAAGGCTCTCGTCGTCACCGGTATAGAGTTGTCCGACGTCGATGGTGTCGCCGCCGGCGGCGGTGACTCGGAGGCGGGTACGGTCGGAGGTGTCATGGAGCTGAATGGCTTCAATCTGGTCGCCGACGGGTAGGACTTCGGCCCATCCGGGTCCGGTGAGGATGACGGAGACATGCTTGCCGTCGATGACGCCGTGGAAGGGCAGTCCCTGTTCGATATAGAAGCCGCCGAGGGCGGGCAGGGTCGGTTCTTCGATGGCGAAGGAGCGGAAGCCGTTAGACAGGAGGGTGGGAGTAGCGAGGCGTCGTCCGGCGACTTTGAGGCGTTGGACGCCGGAATCGGCAAAGACGCCAAAGGGGCTGCCGTCGCCGAGGACCTGGCGAATGGTCATTTTTCCAATGGTGCTTTGGCCTTGTCCGGGCAGGTCTGAGCCGTCGAAGTCGCCAAAGACGGTGTTGTCTCCGGGGCTGACGCCGGCGGCGACGACGCTACGGTAGAGGGTGCCGACGGAGGCGAGGTCGATGCTGCCGGTAGTGGCCTGGCCGGTGAGTACTTGTTGGGTACGGTTGAGCAGGACGTTGCCGTCGTCATCGACGACGTCACCGGCATCGAATCCGGCAAGGACATAGCTGTCCTTGATTTGACCGGCGATATTGAGTCGGTCGATGTTTTGCCCGACGGTGACGATGGCGTCATTGCCGGTGATGTTGTAGGCCTGTAGGGTTCCGACGCTGCCGGTGACATGGACGGTGCCGTAGATGGTGCCGTCGACGATGAGTTTCTCGACGTCGCCTTCGATTTCGAGCACGCCGGCAGGTTCGATGTTTCCTTTGATGTGGAGGGTGCCGGCGTCTCCTTGGACGACGTAGCGTCCTTGGTCGAGGATGGAGCCGTCAATGTCCATGGTGGCGCCGCCGCCGGCAAAGACTGCACCGGCGATGTCGGAGCCTCGGATGACAATGCTGGGTCCGTCTTGTGCGACGTCGAGGAGTACACCTGGGGCGATGTCGCCGTTGATGATGGTGAGTTTGCCAAAGGCGCCGCCGACGACGATGTCTCCGTTGAGGTCGGCGCGGTCATCGCCGCTGCCGCGTAGCATGAGTGAGTTGAAGTCGTTTTCGACGTTGATGTCACCGTTGACGTTGCCGAAGACGCGTACGGTGCCGAGTTGGTCGGCGACGTACATGGAGGCCTGGAGGTCTGCGGGCGTGCGGCCGGAGCCTATCTGTAGGCGTCGGAGTTGGCCGTGAACGTTGAACTGTTCGTTTTGGATGCCGAAATCGCCGCCGCTTCGTATCATGCCGACGTCGCCGCCGATATCGGCGAGTCCGGCGATGACGCCCCCAGCCATGAGGCGTCCGAGTTCGAGCCCGTCAAGTTGGTAGGTGACAAAGCCGCCCTGTGGGTTGCCGGCACTGACGGGTACGTCAGTCCAGTTCAAGTTCAGGTGAGCGAGGAAGTCGCCTCCGGCGCGAATCATGCCGACGCGGCCGTCGACGAGGATTTGTCCGCCGGTGGGGGTGCCGATGTCGCCGCCGGCGCGGAGGGAGCCGAGGTGGCCGTACGGGCCGGTGACTTCAATGGTGCTGATGAGGTCGCCGCGGGCATTGACCATGTTGAGTGGGCCTCCGGCGATGATGGCGGAGCCGAGGATGTCGCCGCCGGAGCGAACGAGTCGTACTGCGCCGGCTTCGATGACGAGGTCGAAGATGTCATCTTTAGCGATGACGCGGTCGATGTTGCTTGGGGCGTCGATGTCGGTGCGGTTGATCTGGTCAGCCTGGACCAATCCGATCTGGTATCCGGAGTGGATTTGCGAGTCTTCGATGGTGCCGCCGCGCGTGACGAGGATGCGGTCAATAGTTCTTCCGGCGGTAAAGACGGTGTCGTGTATTCCCTGGCCTCCGACCCGGACTTCGTGGATATAGCCTGTGTCCAGATCAAAGCCGAAGACGATGACGCGGGAGTCAAACATGCCCTCGGCACCGGCGAGCACACGAATGGACTCGATGCTCACGGCGCTAATAGAAGCACCATGAATTGCGGAGCCTTGGCCCCGTACCTCGATGAGGCCTATTTCGCCTGTTGCTATCCTAAGGTCATCTCCGAATTGCCAGTCGGCAAAATCGGTAGTTGCGGCGATGCTGTGGGCCATGTAGAGGACACCGCGGGCGCGTTCGGCGTTTCCTCCCTCGCCGTTGTAGCCGATGATCTGGGCTCCATTGAGGATGCGAACGCGTTCGATTTCACTGGCCAAGAGGGGGCCGGCGAGGTCATTGCCTGGTCCGGAGAATTCGGCAGAAATCAAGGTGCCGCCCACGAAGACGCCGGAGGCGGGAAAATCGCCGGTGCCCGGGTCATGAACGCCGTGTCCGGGATGGAGTTGGATGAGGTCGCCGCTGACATAGATGGGTCCGGCAACGCCGTCGAATTGTCCGGGCTGTTCGATGCCGTCACTGTTGATGGTGATGCGTCCGACGTCGCCCTGGACAGAGGCGTTGTCTAGCGAGCCGGCGACGATGATGCGGCCGATGTCGGTGGCGGAGATGAGGCCTGCGGTGAGGGTTTCACCGAAGATGGTGGTGTCGCCAGGGGCTTCGGGCAGGCCCTGGGTCTGCTGTATTCTCTGGCCGGTAATGGCTTCGGTGAAGCCGAGATTACCCTTGATGTTGATCAAGTCAAAGGGGAAGACGCGTCGGGTGGCGTCATCGAGGAACTCGGGGGCGGTTGGTGTTTCGGGATCGTCACCGTCGCCGTCCTGGGTGGTTTGGCCGTCCTCTTCGTCGGGTTGGACGCCGGCATCAGCTGCGACGAGCATCGAGACGATATCGCCGCCGTTCCAGCGTGATATGGCGCCCTTGCCTTTGACCCAGCGGTTGGCGTTGGTGTCGTAGGTTTCCCAGTGTCCGCTGTTGTTGGTGACGGTGCTGATGGCGCCGCTGATGTCGAGTTGGAGGACGGAGACGGCCTGGCTGCCCTGGAAGCTGACGCGGTCGTCCTGATCGCCGGCGACGGTGACCACGCCGAGGTCGACGGGGCCGCCGGTGGAGGAGACGCGTAGGCCGTCGGTGGATTCGATGGAGGCAATGGCGAAGCCGAGCAGGGAACGGTTTACGGCAGTACCGAGGAGATAGTCTTCGTAGGCAAGGTCACAGATGGGCAAGAGCTGCAGGGTGAGGGCGCCGCCTTCGAGTGTTACCTGGTCTTCGTCGTCCTCGTCGCCTTCGTCGTCTTGTTGGTCGGGATCATCGGTGTCGTCTTCGTCGGTGGGGGTCTGTGGGCCGAAGAGGAACTCGTCGATCTGGTCGGGCATGTAGCCTGGAGCAATACGGACCTGTGCGCCGCTGTCATCGATGATGGTGACGGCTTGGCCGGGATTGAATTCGAAAGGCCCGTAGCCTCCTATGTCAGTCCAGCCGCCAATACGGATGGCAAAGGTGCCGCCGATTTCGACAAAGCGGACATTGCCGCCACGGGCACCGACGCTGATGGGCAGGTCGAGTTCGAGATCGCCGCCGACGTAGAGGTGGTCGATGATGCCGGGTTTGCCGATTCCGTCGGCGTTGGCGAAGATTGCACCGCCGAGGTAGGCGCCGGTGATGGCAATTTCGCCGATGTTGCTCTTGGATACGATCATCCCGGTAAAGTCGCTTCCCATTCGGAGAGACTGCAGGTTGCCGCCGGCGGTGAAGTTAACCACGCTGGACACGGGCGAGCTGACCGAGCCAATACGGCCGGCGGTGGAGATAAACGGTTCGGGGGTGATGACGGGATTGCCGGCGGAATCGAGGGCAAATCCAAAGCCTTCGTCGCCCTGTCCGTGAGCGGCGCGGACGGCTGCGAGTGAGCCCTGGTTGACGCGTAGCTGGGTGCTGCGGGCAACGCCTTCGACGTTGAGGGCGCCCATGTTGCCGGCCATGACTTCTATATTAATATTGTT